>DAMBCY010000241.1:0-6168 GCA_032056255.1 Cellulomonas sp.
GACGCCCTCGACGAGGCCCGCAGCGCCGGCACCAAGGTCGTCACGTTCGACTCCGACACCGACCCGGAGTGCCGCGACCTGTTCATCAACCAGGCCTCGCCCGAGGGCATCGCGCAGGTGCAGGTCGACATGATCGCCGAGCAGATCGGCGACGCGGGCGAGGTCGCCATCCTGTCCGCCAGCGCCAACGCGACGAACCAGAACGCCTGGATCGAGCTGATGAAGGAGCAGCTGGCGGCCGACCACCCGGACATCACGCTGGTGGACACGGTCTACGGGGACGACGACGACCAGACGTCGTTCGACAAGACCGCGGCGCTGCTGCAGTCGCACCCCGACCTCAAGGGGATCATCTCGCCGACCACCGTCGGCATCGCCGCGGCGGCCCGGTACATCTCGACGTCGGACTACAAGGGGAAGGTCGCCATCACCGGCCTGGGCACCCCGAACCAGATGCGCGAGTACGTCGAGGACGGCACGGTCACCGAGTTCGCGCTGTGGAACCCGGAGGACCTGGGCTACCTGGCGGCGTACGCGGCGGACGCGCTCGTGACCGGGGAGATCACCGGCGCCGAGGGCGACACCTTCGAGGCCGGGGACCTGGGCTCGTTCACCGTCGACGCCGACGCGTCCGTGCTGCTGGGCGACCCGTACCGGTTCAACGCGGACAACATCGCCGACTTCGACTTCTGAGCCGGCCGCGGGGCGGCACGAGCCGGCAGCGCCCGGGGGTCACGCGGTCGGACCCCCGCTGCTGCCGGCTCGGGGCCGCGGGGCGATTTGGCGCGGACCCGTGCGACGTGAAACGATTCATGAACGAGCCCGAGGAGGGGACCGCGACATGAGCACCATCGACCAGCCCACGCTGGACGTTCTCGCAGGCCAGGCGATCGAGCTGCCCTCCTGGGCGTTCGGCAACGCCGGCACCCGGTTCAAGGTCTTCACCACCCCGGGCACCCCGCGCACCGTGCACGAGAAGCTCGCCGACGCCGCGCAGGTGAATCGACTCACCGGCCTGGCGCCCACCGTCGCGCTGCACATCCCGTGGGACCTGGTCGACGACTTCGGTGCGCTCGCCCGGTACGCGCAGGACCTGGGCGTCCGCCTGGGCACGATCAACTCGAACACGTTCCAGGACGACGACTACAAGCTCGGCTCCCTGACGCACGTCGACCCGCGGATCCGCCAGAAGGCGATCGACCACCACTACGCGTGCATCGACGTGATGGACGCGACCGGGTCGCGGGACCTGAAGATCTGGCTGCCGGACGGCACGAACTACCCGGGCCAGGGCGACATCCGCGGCCGGCAGGACCGGCTGGCGGAGTCGCTGCGCGCGATCTACGACCGGCTCGGCCCCGAGCAGCGCCTGGTGCTCGAGTACAAGATCTTCGAGCCGTACTTCTACACGATGGACGTCCCGGACTGGGGCACCTCCTACGCGCACGTCACGGCGCTGGGGGAGCGGGCGATGGTCTGCCTCGACACCGGCCACCACGCGCCGAGCACCAACATCGAGTTCATCGTCGCCCAGCTGCTGCGCCTCGGCCGGCTCGGCTCGTTCGACTTCAACTCCCGGTTCTACGCCGACGACGACCTGATCGTCGGGGCCGCGGACCCGTTCCAGCTGTTCCGGATCATCGCCGAGGTGGTCCGCGGCGGGGGGCTGGCGGCGGACAGCCCGGTCGCGTTCATGCTCGACCAGTGCCACAACATCGAGGACAAGATCCCCGGGCAGATCCGCTCGGTGCTCAACGTCCAGGAGATGACGGCCCGCGCCCTGCTGATCGACCAGGCCGCGCTGCGCGCCGCGCAGGACGCGGGCGACGTGCTCGGTGCGAACGCGGTCTACATGGACGCGTTCTACACCGACGTGCGCCCGGCGCTCGCGGACTGGCGGGAGACCCGCGGCCTGCCGCGCGACCCGGCCGCCGCGTACGCCGCCTCCGGCTACGGCGCGACGATCGCGGCCGAGCGCGTCGGTGGCACCCAGGCGGGCTGGGGCGCCTGACCGGATGAGCGCGCAGCAGCCCGCGCTGGCGGCCGTGGACGTCGGCGCCTCCAGCGGACGGGTGATCGTCGGCCGCCTCGACGGCGGGCGCCTGGTCACCCACGAGGCGGGCCGGTTCGCGAACCGGCCGGTCCCGGTCCCCGTCGCCGGCGGCACCCGGCTGCACTGGGACGTGCTCGCGCTGTGGGCGGGGACCCGGGACGGGCTGCGCGCCGCCGCGCGGGACCACGGCCCGGTCGGGTCGGTGGGCGTGGACACCTGGGCGGTCGACTTCGGCCTGCTCGACGCCGACGGCGCGCTGCTCGGCGACCCCGTGCACTACCGGGACGGCCGCACCGCGGGGGTGGCCGACGCGTTCGCCGCCCTGCTGCCGCCGGCCGCGCACCACGCCGCGACCGGCACCCAGGTGCAGCCGTTCAACACCGTCTACCAGCTGGTCGCCGCCGGCGGGTCGGCGGCGCTGGCGGCCGCGCGCCGGCTGCTGCTGGTCCCCGACCTGCTCGGCCGCTGGCTGTCGGGTGCGGACGTCACCGAGGTCACGAACGCCTCCACGACGGGCATGCTCGACCCGCGGACCCGGGCCTGGAGCACCCCGGTGCTGGACGCGCTCACCCGCTCGCGCGCCGGGGACGTGCGGCACCTGCTCGCGCCGCTGGTCGAGCCCGGGACCGTCCTCGGCCCCGTGCTGCCCGGTCTGGCCGCCGAGCTGGGGCTGGACGGCGCGCTGCACGTGGCGGTGGGGTCGCACGACACCGCCTCCGCCGTCGCCGCCGTGCCGGTGGGGGACGTGCCCGCGGCCTACATCTCGTCCGGCACGTGGTCGCTCGTCGGCGTCGAGCTGACCGCGCCCGTGCTGTCCGAGGCGAGCCGCGCGGCGAACTTCACCAACGAGCTCGGCGTCGACGGGACCGTGCGCTACCTGCGCAACGTCGCGGGGCTGTGGCTGCTGCAGGAGTCGCTGCGCACCTGGGCGGAGGCCGGGACCCCGCAGGACCTCGCCGCGCTGCTCGCGGCCGCGGCCGACGTCCCGGGGCTGCGGACGGTCCTCGACGTCGACGACCCGGTGTTCGCGGCCCCGGGTGACGTGCCCGCGCGCATCGCCGCGGCCGCGCGCGCGTCCGGGCAGCCCGTGCCCGCGACGCCCGCCGAGGTGGTGCGCTGCGTCCTCGACTCGCTCGCGCTGGCCTACCGCCGGGCCGTGCGGCAGGCCGTGGAGCTGTCCGGGCACCCCGTGGAGGTCGTGCACGTCGTCGGCGGCGGGGCGCGCAACGCGCTGCTGTGCCGGCTGACCGCCGACGCCACCGGGCTGCCCGTCGTCGCCGGGCCCGCCGAGGGCACCGCGATCGGCAACCTCCTCACCCAGGCGCTCGCCACCGGCGCGCTGACCGGCGGCCTGCCCGCGGTCCGCGAGGTCGTGCGCGCCTCCACCCAGCTGGTCCGGTGGGACCCCGCCGGACCCGAACGCGCCTGGCAGCAGGCCGAGAACCGCCTGCGCGACCTCGCGCGCCCCACGCACCGACCCGGAGGATGACCGCCATGCCCCTGCACGCCCCGTTCCCCGAGCTCGACGAGCTGCTCGCCGCCATGGGGGAGGCCGGGTCGCGGATCTGCGACATCGACGCCTCCGAGGCGGGCGCCGGGAACATCTCGGTGTACATCGGGTGGGACATCGAGGTACGCCGCCGGTTCCCGATCACCGAGGAGGTCACCCTGCCGCTGCCCGCCCCCGCGCTCGCGGGGAGGACCGTGCTGGCCACCGGTTCCGGCCGCCGGCTGCGGCAGATCAAGGACGACCCCGAGGCCGCGATCGGCGCCGTGCGCGTGCACGAGGGCGGCGTGACCGCGACGCTGTTTACCTCCCCGCGGCGCCTGTTCGAGCGGCTCACCTCGGAGCTCAACTCGCACCTGGCCGTGCACCAGGACCAGGTCGCCCGGCGCGGCATCGACTTCCAGGCCGTCGTGCACGCGCAGCCGCCGCACCTCACCTACCTGTCGCACGTCCCCGCCTACCGGGACACCGCCGCGATGAACGCCGCGATCCTGCGGTGGGAGCCCGAGTCGATCGTGTCGCTGTCCGCCGGCATCGAGGTGCTCGAGTTCATGATCCCCGGCTCCGACGAGCTCCAGGCCGCCAACGTGGCCGGGCTGCGCGAGCGGGAGATCGTGCTGTGGTCCAAGCACGGCACCATGTCGCGGTCCGACTTCTCCGTGACCCGCGCCGTCGACCGCGTCGAGTACGCCGAGACCGGGGCGAAGTACGAGTACATGGACCTCGTCGCCGGCCGGCAGGCCCAGGGCCTGACCCGGGAGGAGATCGGGGCCGTCGCGCGCGAGTTCGGCATCGCGTCGCCCTGGGCGTGAGCCCGCCCGGCCGGTGGCCGCTCGCGCCGCGTGCGAGCGGCTACCGTAGCCACGGCCGGGAACCCGGCAGGGGCGCGAGATCGAGGGGCGGTCGGTGAGCCGAGCGGCGCAGGACCCGGCGCAGGACCCCGGGCCGGCCACGGGCGGACGTCCCCGCGCCCCGCGCGGCGGGCGTGCCTCGATGGCCGACGTCGCCGCGCGCGCGGGGGTGTCGCTGGGCACCGTCTCCCACGTGCTGAACCACCCCGAGCGGGTCACCCCCGCCACCCGCGCCCGGGTCGAGGACGCCGTGCGCCAGCTGGGCTACCGGCCGAACGGGCTCGCCCGGTCGCTGGCCGGCGGGCGCAGCTCGGCGATCGGCCTGGCGATGACCGACCTGAGCAACTCGCTGTTCGTCGACCTCGCCCGCGGGGCCGGGGCCGAGGCCGAGGCGGTGGGCATGAGCGTGCTGCTGGCCGACGGGGCGAACCAGCTCGGCCGCGAGCTGCGCAACCTCGAGCTGTTCGAGGAGCTGGGGGTGGCCGGCAGCATGATCACCCTGAGCGACGACGAGCACATGGCGGCCCTGGTCGGCGGGCGCGGCAGCGACCGGCCGCTGGTGCTGCTGAACTTCTCCGCCCCGGCCGCCTGGTACTGCTCCGTCGCCGTCGACAACGAGCACGGCGGGTACCTCGCCACGCGGCACCTGCTGGAGACGGGCTGCCGGAGGCCGGTGCTCGTCGGTGGTCCGGACGTGCTGCGCCCGGTGCACGACCGCAGTGCGGGCTTCCGGCGCGCGCTGGCGGAGGCGGGGCTGCGGGCCGCCGCGGAGCTGCAGCCCGGGGGGATCAACCGGGAGGACGGCCGGGCGGTCGGGCGCGCCCTGGTGCCGGAGATCCGGGCCGGCCGCGTCGACGGCGTCGTCGCGGCCTCCGACCTGCTCGCCGCCGGGGCGATGCAGGTCTTCCTCGCGGCCGGCCTCGCGGTGCCCGACGACGTCGCCGTGATCGGCTACGACGACAACCGCGCGGCGTGGGACCTGCCCGTGCCGCTCACCACCGTCGCCCAGCCGGGCGAGGAGATGGGCCGGCACGGCGCCCGGCTGCTGGTCGAGGAGGCGCGCGGCGCCGCGGGGCACCGGCACGAGGCGGTCGTCCTGACCCCGCACCTGCTGGTCCGCGCGTCCACCCGGGCCTGAGGTCAGCGGGCGGCGACCGCCGGGGCGGGCGCCAGCACCTCGTGCCGGCCGTGGCCGACGACGACCGGGTCCAGCCCGGGGACGTCGACCTCGGCCTCCGCGCCCACCGGGACGGTGAACCGGACGCGCAGCCCCGCCTCGGTGATCTGCCACGCCACCGCGGCCTCGCCGTAGGGCGTGCGGTGCCGGACGGACGCGGAGGTCAGCCCGCCGCCCGGCCGGGGGGCGACCCGGATCCGGCGGTAGCCGGGCGCGGCCGGGGCGAGGCCGCCGACCACCCGGTGCAGCCAGTCGGCGACCGCGCCGAGGGCGTAGTGGTTGAAGGACGTCATGTCGCCCGGGTTCACGGTGCCGTCGGGCAGCATGCTGTCCCAGCGCTCCCAGATCGTGGTGGCACCGAGGTCGACCGTGGCGAGCCAGGACGGCGACCGGTGCCCGAGCAGCAGCGCGTAGGCCGCCTCGAGCTGGCCGGTGCTGCTGAGCGCGTCGGCGATGAGGGGCGTGCCCGCGAACCCGGTGCCGATGGTGCCGCCGTTCGCGCGCACCAGCTCGGCGAGCCGCGCGCCCGCCCGGGTCCGCGCCGCCTCGTCGGGCAGCAGGTCGAACGCGATCGCCAGGG
>DAMBCY010000242.1:0-2601 GCA_032056255.1 Cellulomonas sp.
CGCCCTGCTCCAGCTGGCCGAGGAGATCCGGCTGGTCTCCGCGGACGAGTCGGCGGCGGTCGGCACCATCTCGTTCGACGACGGCCAGTTCGCCGTCGACCCGGACCTGAAGACCGCCGTCGAGGACACGCTGTCCGACGCCGACCTGGCCGGCGCGCAGGTCGAGTTCTCCAGCGACCTGACGCAGGCCGTGCCGTCCGTGCTCGGCCCGGGCGAGATCGTCGGCGTCGTCATCGCCGGCGTCGTGCTGCTGGTCATGCTCGGCTCGATCGTCGCCGCGGGCCTGCCGATCCTGTCCGCCCTGGTCGGCGTCGGCATCGGCGCCACCGCGGCTCTCGCCCTGTCCGGCGCGGTGGAGATGCTGTCCGTCACCCCGGTGCTCGGCATCATGCTCGGCCTGGCGGTCGGCATCGACTACTCGCTGTTCATCCTCAACCGGCACCGCCGCCAGCTGCGCGACGGCGTCGAGCTCGAGGAGTCGATCGGCCTGGCCAACGGCACCGCGGGCAACGCGGTCGTGTTCGCCGGCGCCACCGTGCTGGTCGCGCTGCTCGCGCTCAACGTCACCGGCATCCCGTTCCTGGGCCTGATGGGCTCCGTCGGCGCGCTGTGCATCCTCATCGCGATCCTCATGGCGATCACCCTCACCCCGGCGCTGCTGGCCAAGATCGGGCTGAAGGTGCTGCCGAGGAAGCAGCGCGCGACCGTCGGGCACGAGGAGCCGGAGCCGGTCCCGTCGACCCCGATGACGACGTCCCGCGCGGTGCTGACCCTGGTCGTCGGCCTCGCGGCCCTGCTGGTCGTCGCGATCCCCGCCCTGTCCATGCGGCTCGGCCTGCCGGGCGGCGCGGCGGAGGCCGAGGACTCCACGCAGTACCAGGCGTACTCGATCACCGCCGAGAAGTTCGGGGCCGGGGTCAACGGCCCGCTGCTCGTCGTCGCCGACCTGCCCGAGGCGGTCTCCGAGGCCGATCTCGTCGGGGCCCAGGTCCGCATCGGGCAGGAGCTCGCCGCGCACGAGGACGTCGTCGCCGTCGCGCCGATCGGCGCGAACGAGGGCCGCACGGTGCTCGCGTTCCAGGTGATCCCCGCCGAGGGCCCCGACTCCGTCAGCACCGAGCAGCTCGTCCGCGACCTGCGTGCGTCCTCGCCGCTGGCGAGCGACGACGGCGACGTCGTCCTCGGCGTCGCCGGCACCACCAGCGCGCAGATCGACGTCTCCGAGAAGCTCGGAGGAGTGCTGCCGGGCTACCTGGCCATCGTCGTCGGGCTGTCGCTGATCATCCTCATCATCGTGTTCCGGTCGATCTTCGTCCCGGTCACCGCGACCCTCGGGTTCGTCCTGTCGCTGTTCGCCGCGTTCGGCGGCGTCGTCGCGATCTACCAGTGGGGCTGGCTCGGCTCGATCTTCGGCGTGCACGACCCCGCACCCGTGCTGAGCTTCCTGCCGATCATCGTCACCGGCATCCTGTTCGGCCTGGCCATGGACTACCAGCTGTTCCTGGTGTCCGGCATGCGCGAGGCCTACGCCCACGGGGTCGACGCGCGGGTGGCGGTGCGGCGCGGCGTGCACGCCGGCCGGGTCGTCGTCACCGCGGCCGCGATCATCATGGCCTCGGTGTTCTCCGGCTTCATCTTCGCGGAGTCCTCGATCATCCGGCCGCTCGGCTTCGGCCTGGCGTTCGGCGTGCTGGTCGACGCGTTCGTGGTCCGCATGCTGCTGATCCCGGCGCTCATGCACCTGGCCGGCAAGGCCGCGTGGTGGATCCCGGCGTGGCTCGACAAGATCCTGCCGGACGTCGACGTGGAGGGCGCGTCCCTGGAGCGGGCGCACCCGCACCCGATGCACCAGACCGTCGACGCGAGCGGGCGCGCCCCGCACGACGAGACCGAGGCCGACCGGGTCTGACCCCGACGCCCGACGGCGCCCGTCCCCGAGGGGGCGGGTGCCGTCGCGTACGGGGGGGGCGGCGGTGCGGGGCGTGACGGAGGTCTCCCCCGGGTTGGGACCACCGGCGCCGGGACCCCTCGGAGCGCGGAACTACCCTGGAACCGTGGCCACCTTCTCCGCCGTCACCCGGCAGCACGTCCTGCAAGCCATCGCCGAGTACGACGACCGGGGGGCCGAGGCGTTCCTCGGTGTCTACGGGTACGAGCGCACCGCCCCGGACTCGTTCGAGCACGAGGGCCGCAGCTACGACTCCCGCGCGGTCCTGGGCGTGGCGCACCGGTACGCCACCGGCCGGGTCGCGTCCCCGGCGGAGACGCAGGGCGGCCGGCTGGACCCGGCGCTGATCCTGCGCAAGCACGGCTTCGAGGTCGCCGGGGGCGCCCCGGTGCCGGCCACCCGCCGCGCACCGACCACCCGCACCGCCGCACCCCGCACGGCCGCCGCACCCCGAGCCACGACGTCGACCCGGCGCGCCACCGAGGACGAGCGCCCGGCGCCCGTCTGCCCGACCTGCTTCATGACCCTCCCCGCGACGGGCGTCTGCGACACCTGCGGCTGACCCCCGCGACCCCCGCTGCCGAGGTAGGGCCTCCCGGTCGAGATCGTGCCTCCTGGGCATCCCCAGGACCGGGAACGCCCTGTCTCGGCGC
>DAMBCY010000242.1:2701-6147 GCA_032056255.1 Cellulomonas sp.
CGGCGCCCGGTCGTGGGGGCGGGGTCAGGCCAGCGGGAGCCAGACGCGCATCGTGCTCGGGCCGCGGTTGGCCCAGGAGTGGTACGGCACGAGCCGCACGTCCACGTCCTCGCCCGCCGGCCCGGCGTCCGGCGCTCCGCCCGGCGCCGTCGCGTACGGCCACGCCGCCCCGTCGTCGGCCGGCACCAGCCGGCCCCGCAGCCGCGCGCCGTCCCCGTCGGGCAGCACCTCGCCCGGGTCGACCCGCAGCGCCTCGACGTCCGCGCCCCCGGGCAGGTCGACGGACTCCGCGCAGAGCACGACCGGGCCGCGCTCGACGGCCACGCAGCCCCGCACCGCGTCCACCCGCGGGTCGGCGACCGTGACCCGCGGCGCGACCGGCAGCACCAGCCGCACCTCGTCGCCGACCGCGAACGCCCGGCGCACCCGGACCTCCCCGTCGGCGACGACGGCCCGCTGCCCGTCGACGCGCGCGGACCCGGCGGCCCACGCGGGCACCCGCAGGGCGAGCGTCCAGGCCCCCTCCGGGGCCTCGGTCACCCGCACGACGACCTCGCCGTCGACGGGGTACCCGGTCGCGACCTCGACGCCCACCGCGCGGCCGTCGCCGAGCCGGGTGCGGATCCGCGCGGACGCGAGCTGCACCACGTGCAGGCCGTCGGCCGCCACCGCGCCGACGTACCCGCCGAGCGCGGCGACCGTCCGGGCGACGTTGGTCGGGCAGCACGACACCTCGAACCACGGGGCGCGCAGCCGGGACAGCGCCCGGGCGCTCACCTCCTCGTCGGAGGCGGCCTCCCCGGGCACGCGCTTCTGCAGCGGGTTCGTGTAGAAGAACGCCCGCCCGTCGGCCCGCGGGGAGGTGGCGACCACGTTGTAGAGCGTGCGCTCCACGACGTCCCCCCAGGACGCGTCCCCGGTGGCGAGCAGCAGCCGCCACGCGACCATGATCGACGCGACGCCCGCGCAGGTCTCGCAGTAGGCGCGGTCCGGCGGCAGCTCGTGGTCGTCCCCGAACGCCTCGTCCTGGTGGTGCGACCCCATGCCGCCGGTGAGGTGGGTCCGCCGG
Organism: Cellulomonas sp.; assembly: GCA_032056255.1. Lineage (GTDB taxonomy): Bacteria > Actinomycetota > Actinomycetes > Actinomycetales > Cellulomonadaceae > Cellulomonas. Next base: position 3,771 of record DAMBCY010000242.1, read on the forward strand.
GCGAGGGTGCGCGCGTACTGGGAGCGCACCGCGTCCAGCAGGTCGGCGTCGCCGGTCTCGACGGCGACGTCGATCGCGCCCGCCGCGAGGTAGAGCGCCCGGACCGCGTGGCCCCGCAGCACCTCGGCCGACCGCACCGGCACGTCGTCCTGGTAGTACTCCCGGCCGAGCTCGATCGCCGGCAGGGTGCCGCGGCCGCGGCGCTCGACGAACAGCGCCGCCTGGTCCAGGTACCGGCGCTCGCCGGTCGCCCGCGCGAGCTCGGCGAGGGCCACCTCGATCTCGGGGTGCCCGCAGACGCCGTCGCGACCGTCCGGCCCGAACTCGGCGCACACGTGGTCGGCGGCCCGCCGGGCGACGGCGACGAGCTCGTCGTCGTGCCCGGTGCGCAGCCGCGCGACCGCCGCCTGGATCAGGTGGCCGTAGCAGTACAGCTCGTGGCCCCAGGCGAGGTCGGAGTACCGGGGCTCCTGCCCGGGCCGGCCGAACTTCGTGCTCAGGTACCCGTCGGGCTCCTGGGCGCGGCCGATCAGGGCGGACAGCTCGACGATCCGGGCCTCCAGGCTCTCGTCGCCGGAGCGGCCGACCTCCCAGGCCATCGCCTCGATCATCTTGTAGACGTCGGAGTCCGAGAACTCCCGTCCGGTGCGGTGCTCGGCCACGGTGCCGTCGAGCGCCCGGTCGAAGTTCCCGATCCAGCCGACCCGGGTCTCCCAGTGGTCGCAGTGCGGGATGGACGCCGTCGCGTTCACGCGCTGCCGGTCGGCCCAGAAGCCGTCGGTCAGCGTCACCTCGTCGAGGCCGAGCGGGCGCAGCGCCCCGGACGTCGGGGCGACGGGACCGACGGGGACGGTGGTGGTGCTTCGGTTCACGGGGCTGGTCATCCCTTCAGCGCTCCGGACATGAACCCGTTGACGTAGTGCCGCTGCAGCACGAGGAACAGCACGACGCACGGGACGGTGAGGACGACGACACCCGCCTGGGTGGCGCCGTAGTCGATGACCCCCATGACCTGCTGGCGCATGTTGACCAGCGCCAGGGGCAGCGGCTGCTTGTCACCGCCGACCAGGTAGAGGGGCACCATGAAGTCGTTCCACGCGGCGAGGAACGCGAACAGGCCGATGGTGATGAGGCCGGGCTTGACCGCCGGCAGCAGGACGCGGCGCAGCGCGCCGAACGACCCGCAGCCGTCGACGAGCGCCGCCTCCTCGAGCTCCTTCGGCACGGACTCGAACGAGATCCGCATCATGAACATCGCGAACGGCAGCTGGAACACCGCGAGCACGAGCCCGACGCCGACCAGGGTGTTCGACAGGCCGATGTCCTTCAGCCAGATCACCAGCGGGATCAGCAGCGTCGCGTACGGGACCATGAGGATCGACAGCACGAGCAGGAACAGCGCGCCGGAGCCGGGGAACCGGAACCTCGCGAACGCGTACCCGCCGAGGGTCGCGACCACCAGGGTCACGACCACCGCCGTCGCCGTGATGCCGAGCGAGTTGCCGAGGTACGTGACGACACCGGCCTGGTAGGACGCGAGCGTGGCGTAGTTGCCGAGGCCGAAGCCGTCCACCTGGGCGGAGCCGGGCTGCGGGGACACCGACGACACGGACGTCCAGATCAGCGGGTACAGGAACAGGATCGCCAGCCCGCCGGTGAGCACGTAGAACGGGGTGCGCCCGAGGACGCGGGAGAAGCCGGTCACGGGTTGCCTCACTCCTCGGGTGAGCGCCGCAGCGCCTTGAGCTGGACGACGTTGACGACCACCAGGGCCAGCAGCACGATCACCGACAGCGCGGCGGCCATGCCGAGGTCGCGCTTGGACTCGAACGCCAGGTTGTAGATCAGCTGGACCACGGTCATCGTCGAGCCGTCCGGGCCGCCCTTGGTGAGGATGTAGAACTGGTCGAACGCGAGGATCGAGCCGGTGACGCACATGATCGTGGACAGCGCGAGCGACGGCTTGAGCAGCGGCAGCGTGATGCTGCGGAACACCTGCGTCGTCCTCGCGCCGTCGATGCGCGCCGCCTCGTAGACCTCGTGCGGGATGCCCTGCAGCCCGACGAGCAGCAGCAGCATGTAGAACCCGGCGAACCGCCAGACGATCAGCACGACGGTGCCCCACAGCGCCCCGTCGGCCGAGCCCAGGACGTTCACCTGCCCGCTGCCGAGCCCGAGCCGCTCCATCCAGCCCGAGACGGGCCCGACCTGCGGGGAGTACAGCGCGTAGAACAGCAGCGAGGCGGACGCGAGGCCCAGCGCGGTCGGCAGCAGGAACGCCGTCCGCAGGAACCCGCGCCACCGGGTGCTCTCCTGCACGAGGAGGGCCAGCCCCAGGCCGAGCGCGATCAGCAGCACCGTGGCCAGACCCGTGTAC
>DAMBCY010000243.1:0-6144 GCA_032056255.1 Cellulomonas sp.
GGTTGTCCCCTCTGCGACCGGCTCACCGCCCGTCGGGGCTGCGGTGGTGGTGCTGTCCGGGGTGGTGTCGAGCGTCACGCGTGGTGCTCCTGCATCCCGGGTACGCCGGCCACACGCGCGGCGCCCTCGGGCGGTCGGTCGTCGCCCGCGATCGTTCGCGGCGACGGAAGTCGCTGGTGTCGGTCGCTGCACGGACTTCGGCGCCATCGCCTGCCTGGCGCGGGCGACCCTGGTGAGGTCCGTCCGCGGCCGGCGGCGCCTGGCGAGCGCGATGCGTACGGCGAGCACGGTGGCTGCCCGGGGTGTGTGGGTCCCGGGAGGCCGGAGCCAGTATCGCACAGTGCCCTAGATCACGCGCGTGAGACCCGTCACGAGGAGACGACAAGGTGTCAGATCGCAGGACTTTCGTCCTAGGCTTGTGAACGACGGCGCAATAGCGTCGGAAGGCGACCTGCCCCCAGGTCGTTCGGCCGCCCCAGTACACGCCCGGCACTCGCCCCTCGTCACGGACGGAACGCTCGTGGAAGCCCTCGACCTGGCCCGCTGGCAGTTCGGTGTCACCACCGTCTACCACTTCATCTTCGTCCCCCTGACGATCGGCCTGGCGCCGCTCGTCGCGATCATGCAGACGATCTGGGTCCGCACCGGCGACGAGGCCTGGCTGCGTCTGACCAAGTTCTTCGGCAAGCTCCTGCTGATCAACTTCGCGATCGGCGTCGCCACCGGCATCGTGCAGGAGTTCCAGTTCGGGATGAACTGGTCCGAGTACTCCCGCTTCGTCGGCGACGTGTTCGGCGCGCCGCTGGCCATGGAGGCCCTCGCGGCGTTCTTCGTCGAGTCGACGTTCCTCGGCCTGTGGATCTTCGGCTGGGACAAGCTGCCCAAGAAGATCCACCTGGCCTGCATCTGGGCCGTCGCGATCGCGGTGAACCTGTCGGCGTACTTCATCCTGGCGGCGAACTCCTGGATGCAGCACCCGGTCGGCACGATCTTCAACACCGAGACCGGCCGCGCCGAGATGACCGACATCGTCGCCGTCCTCACCAACAGCACGCTGCTCGCGGCCTTCCCGCACACGGTCACGGCGGCCTTCCTCACCGCCGGCACGTTCGTCGCCGGCATCGCCGCCTGGTGGATGGTCCGCCTGGTCCGCCAGGGCCACACCGAGAAGGCCCGCACGGTCTACCGCCCGGCCGTCATGCTCGGCGTCGTCACCATGCTGGTCTCCGGCATCGGCCTCGGCATCACCGGGCACGCCCAGGGCCAGCTGATGTTCGAGCAGCAGCCGACCAAGATGGCCGCCGCGGAGGCGCTCTGCGAGACGGAGGACGGCGCCGCGTTCTCCATCCTCGCGATCGGCGACCTGACGAACGACTGCGAGGGCGTGGCGCACCTCATCAGCATCCCCGGCCTGACGTCGTTCCTCGCGAACAACGACTTCACCTCGCGCATCGAGGGCGTCGACGACCTGCAGGCCCGGTACGAGGAGCAGTTCGGCGAGGGCGTCGACTACATCCCGAACCTCACGGTCACCTACTGGTCGTTCCGCCTGATGATCGGCTTCGCGGCCGGCTCCGTGGCGCTGGCCCTGGCGGCGCTCTGGTTCACCCGCAAGGGCGCCGTGTCGGGCAGCACGTGGCTCGGCCGCATCGCGATCTGGGCCATCCCGACCCCGTTCATCGCGTCGGCGTTCGGCTGGATCTTCACCGAGATGGGCCGTCAGCCGTGGGTCGTCGCGCCGAACCCGGACGGCGTCGACGGCGTGTGGCTGCTGACCCAGCGCGGCGTGTCCACGGTCGTCAGCCCGACCACCGTCATCATCTCGATGGTCGCGTTCACGCTGCTCTACGGGGTGCTCGCGGTCCTGTGGTTCAAGCTCATGAAGCGCTACGCCGTCGAGGGCGTCGCGGACACCGAGAAGGACTACAGCCCGGACAACCCCGACAACCAGCCCGATCCCGACGACCCGACCGCGGCCGACCGCCCGCTGTCGTTCGCGTACTGAGGACAGGAGTCCAGCCATGGAGCTCACCACCGTCTGGTTCCTGCTCATCGCCGTCCTCTGGACCGGCTACCTCCTCCTCGAGGGCTTCGACTTCGGCGTCGGCATGCTGCTGCCCTTCCTCGGCCGCAAGGACCGCGACCGCCGGGTCATGATCAACACCATCGGCCCGGTCTGGGACGGCAACGAGGTCTGGCTGATCACCGCCGGCGGCGCCACGTTCGCGGCGTTCCCGGAGTGGTACGCCACGCTGTTCTCCGGCTTCTACCTGCCGCTGCTCGTCATCCTGCTCGGCCTGATCGTCCGGATCGTGTCCTTCGAGTGGCGGGGGAAGATCAACACCGACCAGTGGCGCGCCTGGGCGGACCGCGGGATCATGGCCGGCTCCTACATCCCGGGCATCCTCTGGGGCGTGGCGTTCGCCAACCTGGTCCGCGGCGTCGAGCTGGACGCCGACCACCAGTACGTCGGCGGGTTCTTCGCGCTGCTGAACCCGTTCGCCCTGCTGGGCGGCGTCACCACCGCGCTGCTGTTCGTCACGCACGGCGCCGTGTTCCTCGCGCTCAAGACCTCGGGCGAGATGCGCGAGCGGTCCGGCGCGCTGGCCGCGCGGATCGCCCCGGTCACGCTGGTCGTCGCCGCGGTCTGGGCCGTGTGGGCGCAGCTCGCCTACTCCGTCCCGTGGACCTGGGCCGCCGTGGTCCTGGCCGCCCTGGCGCTCGGCGCCCTGGTGCTCCTCACCCGGGCGCGCCGCGAGGGCTGGGCGTTCATCGCCTCGGCCGTCGTCATCGTGGCCGCCGTGGTCCTCATCTTCGGCTCGATGTACCCGGACGTCATGCCGGCGTTCGACCCGGCGAACTCCCTGACCGTCGACAACGCGTCGTCCACGCACTACACGCTGACGATCATGACCTGGGTCGCGGTGGTCCTCACGCCCGTCGTCCTGCTCTACCAGGGCTGGACGTACTGGGTGTTCCGCAAGCGGATCTCCGCCGAGCACATCCCGGAGCACACCGGCCTCACGTTCTCCGACGTGACGTCGAAGGTCGGCGCGGCCAGCGGGCACGGCGGCACCTCCCCCGACGGCTCCACCCGGGCGTAGGGGCAGACTCGACCGCGTGAAGCCGCTCGACCCGCGCCTGCTCCGGTACGCCCGCGCCGCACGGGGGTACCTCGCCCTCACGGTCTCCCTGGGGATCGTCACGGCGGCCCTCGTGATCGGCCAGGCGCTCCTGCTCGCGCGGGTGCTCGCCGCCGCCGCGCACGACGGCGCCGACCTGCCCGACCTGCTCCCGCAGATCGGCTGGCTGGCCGCCGTCGTCGCGGCGCGCGCGCTGGCGACCGGCGTGCAGGAGCGGTTCGCGCACCGCGCCGCGACCCGCGCGGTCGCGGAGCTGCGCGAGCAGGTCGTGGCCCGGGCCGCCGGGCTCGGGCCGCGGTGGCTCGCCGAGGGCGAGGGCGCGCGCGTCGTCACGCTCGCGACCCGCGGCCTCGACGCCCTCGAGCCGTACTTCGTCCGGTACCTGCCCCAGCTCGTGCTGTCGGCCACCGTCACCCCGGCGGTGCTGGTCGTCGTCCTGGACCTCGACTGGGTGTCCGCCGCGATCGCCGCCGGCACGCTGCCCCTGATCCCGGTCTTCATGGTGCTGATCGGCCAGCTGACGCAGGGCCGCTCGGAGCGCGGGCTCCGCGTGATGCAGCGGCTGGGCTCGCAGGTGCTCGACCTCGTCGCCGGGCTCACCACGCTGCGGGCGTTCGGCCGGGAACGCGGCCCCGCGGCACGGGTCCGGGAGCTCGGCGACGCGCACCGCCGGGCCACCATGGGCACGCTGCGGATCGCGTTCCTGTCGGGCATGGTGCTCGAGCTGCTCACCACCCTGTCGGTCGCCCTGGTCGCGGTCGGGATCGGGCTGCGACTGGTCTACGGGCAGCTCGACCTGACCACGGGCCTCGCGGTGCTGGTGCTCGCCCCCGAGGTCTACCTGCCGCTGCGGCAGGTCGGCGCCCAGTTCCACGCCTCCACCGACGGGGTCGCCGCCGCGGACCAGGTGTTCGCGGTGCTGGAGACGCCGGCCCCGGCCGCCGGGACGACCCCCGCTCCCGACCTGCGCACGACCACGGTGCGGCTGCGCGGCGTCACCGTGCGCGCGCCCGGTCGCGACCTGCTGGCCCCCGCCGGCCTGGACCTCGACGTGCTGCCGGGCCGCACGGTCGCCGTCACCGGGCCGAGCGGCGCCGGCAAGTCCACCACCGTCGACCTGCTCCTCGGGCTGCTGCGCCCGGACCGCGGCACGGTCGAGCTCGTCGCCGCCGACGGCCGCGCGGTCCCCCTGGCCGACGTCGACCTGCGCACCTGCTGGTCCCAGATCACCTGGCTGCCGCAGCGCCCGGTCCTGGAACCCGCCACGGTCGGTCTGCTCGTGGCCGGCGCGGAGGACGACGCGCTCGACGAGGGCGCCCGCGCCCGCCGGGACGCCGCGGCCGCGCTCACCGGGCTCGACGCCGTGGTCGCCGCCCTGCCGGGCGGCTGGTCCCACGACCTCGGCCGCGGCGGTGCCGGGCTCTCCGTCGGGCAGCGGCAGCGGGTCGCCCTGACCCGGGCGCTGCTGTCCGACGCCCCTCTCGTGGTGCTCGACGAGCCCACCGCGCACCTGGACGCCGCCGGGGAGCGCGTCGTGCTGGACACCGTGCGCGCGCTGCGCGACGCCGGGCGGACCGTGGTGCTGGTCGCGCACCGGCCGTCGCTCGTCGCCCTCGCGGACACCGTGGTGACCGTGCGGTCCGCACCCCTGCCGGCCGAGGACGTCGACGCGGGGCCTGCCGACGCCGTGCCCGCCGGCGAGGAGGCCGCCCGGTGACCGGCCCGAGCACCACCCGCACCCCGTCCGGGACCGCCGGGCCCGCCGCCCCGCGTGCCGGGGTCCGCCCCGGACGCCCCGCCACGCCCCGGGAGCGCCTCGCGGCCGACCCCCTGCGGCGGGCCGTCGCGCTGCTCGACGTGGACTCCCGCCGTGTCGCCCTGGCGGTGGCGCTCGGCGTGCTGGCGCTCGGTTCCGCGGTGGCGCTGGCCGCCGTGTCGGCCTGGCTGATCACCCGGGCCGCCCAGATGCCGCCGGTGCTCGAGCTGTCCGTGGCGACGGTCGCGGTGCGGACCTTCGGCATCGGCCGCGGCCTGTTCCGGTACCTCGAGCGGCTGGTCTCGCACGACGTCGCCCTGCGCGGCATGGGCCGCCTGCGCACCACGCTGTACGAGCGCCTCGCGGCCGGCCGGGTCGAGGCCGCGCTGGGCCTGCGGCGCGGCGACCTGCTCGCGCGCGTCGGCGCGGACGTGGACGCGGTCGGCGACGTGGTCGTCCGCGGCCTGCTCCCGGCCGCGGTCGCCGCGGTGCTCGGGCTGGGCACCGTCGTCGCGATGGGGCTGTTCCTGCCCGCCGCAGGGCTCGCGCTGGCCCTCTGCCTGCTGCTCGCCGGGGTCGTCGCACCCTGGCTCGCGCAGCGCGCCGCCCGCGCCACCGAGCTGCGGGCCGCCGCCGCGCGCGCCGAGATGGCCGCCACCTCGCTCGGTCTGCTCGAGGACGCCGGCCCGCTGGCCGTGCAGGGCCGCACCGGCACCGAGCTCGCCCGGCTGCGCGCCGCGGACGCCGACCTCGCCCGGGCGACCGACGCGGGCGCCGGTCCCGCCGCGGTCGCGGCCGCGCTCGGGAACCTCGCCGTCGGGATCGCGGTGCTCGCCGCGCTGCTGGTCGGCATCCCCGCCGCGTCGGCCGGCTCGCTCGCCGCCGTGGAGCTCGCGGTCGTCGTGCTGACGCCGCTGGCGGCGTTCGAGGCCACCAGCGTGCTGCCGGCCGCCGCGATCCAGGTGCACCGCTCCCGGGCCGCCGCGAGCCGGCTGATGGCGCTGCTCGACGAGGCGGACGCCCCCGCGGCGACGCCGGTCGCGGACACCGTCGCGCGGCCGTCCGCCACCCCGGGAGCGCCGGCCGCCCCGGGAGCGCCGGCCGCGCCGGGGCCGCGGCTCGTCGCCCACGGCCTGGCCGCGGGCTGGCCGGGCCGCGCGCCCGTCGTGACGGGGCTCGACCTCGACCTCGCCCCCGGCCGCTCCGTCGCGGTCGTCGGGCCGTCCGGCACCGGCAAGACGACCC
>DAMBCY010000244.1:0-6079 GCA_032056255.1 Cellulomonas sp.
GACCCGCCAGATCCACGCCGGCCAGACGCCCGATCCCGCCACGGGCGCCCGTGCGCTGCCGATCTACCAGACGACGTCCTACGTGTTCCCGGACGCCGGCGTCGCCGCCGACCGGTTCGCGCTCAAGGACCTCGGCCCGATCTACACCCGCATCGGCAACCCCACCGTCGAGGTCGTCGAGAACCGGATCGCCGCGCTCGAGGGCGGCGTCGGCGCGCTGCTGCTCGCCTCCGGCCAGGCCGCCGAGACCTACGCCATCCTCAACATCGCCGAGGCCGGCAGCCACGTCGTCGCCAGCCCCAGCCTCTACGGCGGCACCTACAACCTGCTGCACCACACCCTGCCGCGGTTCGGCATCGAGACCACGTTCGTCACCGACCCGCAGGACCCGCAGGCCTGGCGGGACGCCGTCCGCCCGAACACCAAGGCGTTCTACGCCGAGACGGTGCCGAACCCGCGGCAGGACGTCCTGGACATCGAGACCGTCGCGGGCATCGCGCACGAGTCCGGCGTGCCGCTGGTCGTCGACAACACGGTCCCCACGCCGTACCTGATCCGGCCCCTGGAGTGGGGCGCCGACGTGGTCGTGCACTCCGCGACCAAGTACCTCGGCGGGCACGGGGCCGCGATCGGCGGCGTCATCATCGACGGCGGGACGTTCGACTTCGGCGCCGACCCCGAGCGGTACCCCTCCTTCAACCAGCCCGACCCGTCGTACGACGGCCTGGTGTTCGCCCGGGACCTCGGCAAGGACGGCGCGTTCGGCGTCAACCTCTCCTACATCCTGCGCGCGCGGGTCCAGCTGCTCCGCGACCTCGGCGCCGCGATCAGCCCGTTCAACGCCTTCCTCATCGCCCAGGGCATCGAGACGCTGTCGCTGCGGGTCGAGCGGCACGTCGCGAACGCCCAGAGGGTGGCCGAGTGGCTCGAGGCCCGCGACGACGTGCTGTCCGTGACGTACGCCGGCCTGCCGTCGCACCCGCAGCACGAGCTCGGCCGCAAGTACGGGCCGAACGGCACCGGCGCGGTCCTGGCGTTCGAGATCGCGGGCGGCGCCGCCGCCGGCCAGGCGTTCGTGTCCGCCCTGGAGCTGCACTCGAACGTCGCGAACATCGGCGACGTGCGCTCGCTCGTCATCCACCCCGCGTCCACCACGCACAGCCAGCTGACGCCCGAGGAGCAGGCGCTGTCCGGCGTCACGCCCGGGCTCGTGCGGCTCGCCGTCGGCCTGGAGGGGATCGAGGACATCCTCGCGGACCTCGACGCCGGTTTCCGCGCCGCCAAGGGGGCCTGAGCACCACCGTGACCCGCCCGACCCGAACCACCCGCACCACCCCGACGGGCGCCGTCGCCGGCTCGACCGGCACGGCGCCCGTCGGCGCGCCCACGTCAGGAACACCTGTGCCCGCGCGCCGCACCACCACCCCCCGCCGCACCACCCCCGCCGGGCCGCCCCGCGCCTCGTCGGCCTGGCGGGACGGCGACCCGGTCGGGCGCCGGCAGTTCGCGGACCTCGGGGCGCTGGACCTGGAGGCGGGCGGGCAGCTGCCGGCCGTCCGGCTCGCCTACGAGACCTGGGGGACCCTGGCCCCGGACGGCTCCAACGCCGTCCTCGTGCTGCACGCGCTGACCGGCGACTCGCACGTCACCGGCCCCGCCGGGCCGGGCCACCCGACGCCGGGCTGGTGGTCGACGCTCGTCGGCCCGGGCGCGCCGATCGACACCGACCGCTGGTTCGTCGTGGCCCCGAACGTGCTGGGCGGGTGCCAGGGCAGCACCGGGCCCGCCGGCCCCGCGCCCGACGGGCAGCCGTGGGGCAGCCGGTTCCCGCAGGTCACCGTCCGGGACCAGGTCGCCGCCGAGCTCCGGCTCGCGGACGTGCTGGGCGTCGGCTCCTGGGCGCTCGTGGTCGGGGCGTCGATGGGCGGGCAGCGCGCGCTCGAGTGGGCCGTCACGGCCCCGGACCGGGTCCGCCGGCTCGCCGCGATCGCGACCACCGCGCAGACCTCGGGCGACCAGATCGCCTCCTTCCACACCCAGCTCACCGCGCTGGCCGCGGACCCCCGGTTCCGCGGCGGCGACTACTACGACGCCCCGGACGGCGAGGGGCCGCACGTCGGCCTCGGCCTGGCCCGGCAGATCGCGCACCAGACCTACCGCAGCGCCGCCGAGCTCGACCAGCGGTTCGGGCGCATCCCCCAGGGCGGCGAGGAGCCGCTCGACGGCGGGCGGTTCGCGGTGCAGTCCTACCTCGACCACCACGGCGACAAGCTCGCGCGGCGGTTCGACGCGAACACCTACGCGGTGCTGACCCGGTCGATGATCACGCACGACCTCGGCCGGGACCGCGGCGGCGTCGAGGCGGCGCTGGCGGGCGTCACCGCGGACACGCTGGTCGTGGCCGTCGACTCCGACCGGCTGTTCCTGCCCGAGCAGTCCGCCCGGATCGCCGCGGGCATCCCCGGTGCGGGCCCGGTCCGGACGCTGCACACCCCGTACGGGCACGACGGGTTCCTCATCGAGCACGACCAGCTCGGCCCCCTGGTGCGCGCGCACCTCGCCCGGCCCGGCCGGTGAGGCCCGTGGCACGAGCACGTGCCAGGCTGGCCCCATGAGCACCGGAGACGTCACCGCCCTCGCCGACGTGCTGCAGCGGCAGTGGGGCACGCTGCGGGCCTGGGTCGGTGACGTGGTGGCCGCCGGCGACGGCCGGGCGCCGAGCATCCTGGACGGCTGGACCGTGGCCGACCTGGTCGCGCACCTCGGCCGGGCCATGAACGCCCTCGCGGTGTGCGAGCCCGCACCGTCCGGGACGGTGCCGCTCAGCCTCGCCGAGTACCTCGGCAGCTACGCGGGCCGGGCGGCGGACATCGACCGCACCACCCGGGAGCTGGCCGCCGAGATCGCGGACGACCCGCTGCGGCACGTCGACGCCCTCGTCGCGGACACCTTCCGGCGGCTCGACGGGCTCGGCACCACCGACCGGGTCGTGCAGGCCCGCCGCGGACCCGTGCTGCTGTCCACGATGATCGCGTCGCGCGTCACCGAGCTCGTGGTGCACGCGGACGACCTGCAGCGCTCCCTGGCCCGCGCCCGCGGCGCCGCCGCCGGCTCCCGCGCGGAGCTCGGCGACGGCATCGGCCCCCGCCCCGGCGTGCCCGGCGGGCTCGGACCCGAGGGCGGGCTCGGCGACGGGGTCACCTCCGGCGGCCCGCTCGACGGCGACGCGCTGGACCTCGTCGCCCGCGAGCTGCTGCGCATCGTGCGCGCCCGCGGCGGCTGGGACCTCGAGATCGTGCAGCCGCTCACCTGGGTGCGCCTCGCCGCCGGCCGGCTGCCGTACGACGTCGACGTGCTCGCGGCGGCCCTCGCGCCCCGGTTCACCTCGGACGCGGTCCCGGACCTGGGCCGGATGCTCCCGATCCTCTGACGCCGGGTGGGCAGACCCTGCTGCCTCGTGGCGCGGGGAGGCCACGTCTTCTGCCCGCTCGGCGCAGGGGGTCAGGGGTGGGGCGGGCTAGGTTGGGCCCATGCTCGCTGCGTACGTGGACCGGTTCGCTCCCGACGACCCGCTGGCGGGGCTGGTGGTGGGCGAACGGCCCGCCCCCGACCCGCGGGAGCACTGGACGACCGTGGACGTGCGCGCCGCCGCCCTGAACCAGCACGACCTGTGGTCGCTGCGCGGCGTGGGCCTGCGGGCCGAGCAGCTGCCGATGGTGCTCGGCACCGACGCCGCGGGGGTCGACCCGGACGGGCGCGAGGTCGTCGTGCACGCGGTGGTCGGCGGGGCGTCCGGCCACGGCGTCGGCCCGCGCGAGCCCCGCTCGCTGCTGTCCGAGCGCTACCCGGGCGCCCTGGCCGAGCAGGTCGCGGTGCCGACCTGGAACCTCGTCGCGAAGCCCGCCGAGCTCTCGTTCGTCGAGGCGGCCTGCCTGCCGACCGCGTGGCTGACCGCCTACCGGATGCTGTTCACCACCGGCCGCGCCCGGCCCGGCCAGCGGGTGCTGGTGCAGGGCGCCGGCGGCGGGGTCGCGACGGCGGCGATCCGGCTCGCGTCCGCCGCGGGCCTGGAGGTCTGGGCGACCAGCCGCGACGAGGCCCGCCGGGCCCGCGCGGTCGGGCTCGGCGCCGCCGGAGCCGTCGCACCCGGGGAGCGGCTGCCGGGACGCGCGGACCTCGTGATCGAGACGGTCGGGGCGGCCACCTGGTCGCACTCGATGCGCTCCGTCCGGCCGGGCGGCACGATCGTCGTCGCCGGCGCCACCAGCGGGGACCCGGAGCGGATGGAGATCCAGCGGCTGTTCTTCCTGGAGATCGCGGTGCTCGGCGCCACGATGGGCAGCCGGGACGACCTCGAGCAGCTGCTCGCGTTCCTCGCCCGCACCGGGGTCCGCCCCGTGGTCGACTCCACGTTCCCGCTGGCCCGGGCCGGGGACGGGCTGGCACGCTTGGCCCGCGGCGAGCAGTTCGGGAAGGTCGTCGCCGAGGTCTGAGGAGGCAGCATGGCGGGCCGCTGGGTCACCGACGTCCTGGGCGACGACTACCGGGTCCGCACGCTGGAGCTCGCACCCGACGACGAGGGCGAGGTCGTCGCCAGCCTCGTGCGGTACGCACCGCCGGCGCCGGAGCCGCTCCGGCCGTCCCGGGCCGTGCTGTACGTGCACGGCTGGTCCGACTACTTCTTCCAGACGGGCCTCGCGGAGTTCTGGCACGCGCAGGGTGCCGCGTTCTACGCCCTCGACCTGCGCAAGTACGGCCGCAGCCTGCGCCCGCACCAGACGCCCGGCTACGTGGACGACCTGCACACCTACGACGAGGAGATCGAGGCCGCCCTCGACCAGGTGCGCCGCGACCTCGGCCGCCGGGCCCGCGTGATGCTCATGGGGCACTCCACCGGCGGCCTCGTCACCGTGCTGTGGGCCGCCCGGAACCCCGGCCGCGTGCACGGCATGGTGCTGAACAGCCCATGGCTCGAGCTCCAGGGGGCCGCGGTCGTGCGGCACGTCAGCGCGCCGGCCGTGGCCCGGCTCGCCCGGCTGCAGCCCAAGGCGCCGCTGCCCAACATCGACCCGGGGTTCTACGCGCGCACGCTGCGGGCCGGGGACGGCGGCGAGTGGACCTACGACGACGTGTGGCGGCCGGTGCCGGCCTTCCCGGTGCGCGCGGGCTGGCTGGCCGCGATCCTCGCCGGGCACGCGGAGGTCGCGCGCGGGCTGCACATCGACGTGCCCGTGCTCATGCTCGCCTCGTCCCGCACCGTCATCAGCCCGCGGTGGAGCGAGGACATGCGCGCCGCGGACGTGGTGCTCGACGTCGAGATGCTCGCCCGGCGGGCCGTGCAGCTCGGGCCGGTCGTCTCCGTGGTGCGGATCCCCGGCGGGCTGCACGACCTCACGCTGTCGCCCGCGCCCGTGCGCGCGCGGCTGTACGCGGAGATCAGCCGGTGGTGCGCCGGGTACGGCTGGGCCTGACCGGCGGCCCGTGGCCCGCGCGTCGCGGGCGCGCGCCTCGCGGGCCCGCGCCTCAGGAACGCGCGCCGACCGCCTCGCCGAGCGTCGGGCCGTCGTCGCCGAACCGCCAGACCCGCCAGCCGTCGGCCGGGGACTCCAGATCGGCAGCGACGGTCGCCGCGGCCCCGGGGTCGGCGTGCACGCTGCCGTCCTCGAGCTCGATCAGCCCGTCGGTGCGCAGCGTCGCGAGCAGCCGCTGACCGCGCCGGGCCCGGAACCACACCAGCGCCAGCGCCTGGCGCTCGGACGCCGCGAGGGCCGCGAGCTCCGGGAGCGGGCTGCCGGCGCCACCGGCGGCCCGGCGCGCACGGGGCGGGGCCCCGTCCTCGGTCACCGGGGGGATCAGGGTGGTCTCGTCCGTCCGCTGCACCGGGGGCGCCGCCGGGGTGGCGGTCGCCGTGTGCCGGTGCGGGCCCGCGGCGTCCGGGGCCGGCTGCGGGACCCGGGGGGCCGGGGGCGCGGCGGGGACGGGCTCGGACGACGCGGCCGGGGCTGCGGCGGCGGGCGCCGGGGTCGGGGCTGCGGCGGCGGGCGCCGGGGCCGGGGCTGCGGCGGCGGGCGCCGGGGCC
>DAMBCY010000245.1:0-6073 GCA_032056255.1 Cellulomonas sp.
ACGGGCGTGGAGAACCTCGCGATGGTCGCCGACTCCGTGCGCCTCCTGGCGGGCGAGGGCCGCCGGGTCGTCGTGGACGCCGAGCACTTCTTCGACGGGTTCCGGCACGACCCGGCGTACGCCCGCGACGTGGTGCTCGCCGCCGTCGAGGCCGGCGCCGAGACCGTGGTGCTCTGCGACACCAACGGCGGGCTGCTGCCGTCCCAGGTGGGCACCGTGATCGCCGACCTGCGCGCCGCGCTCGGCACGGCCGACCGCCTCACCCGCCTGGGCGTGCACGCCCACAACGACTCCGGCTGCGCCGTCGCGAACTCGCTCGCCGCCGTCGAGGCCGGGGCCGTGCACGTGCAGGGCACCGTGAACGGGTACGGCGAGCGGACCGGCAACGCCGACCTGCTCACGGTCGTCGCGAACCTCGAGCTCAAGACCGGGCGCGGCGTGCTGGTGCCGCCGCCGGACGGCGCCGGCGGGCTCGCCGAGATGACCCGGATCGCGCACCAGATCAGCGAGATCACCAACATCGCCCCGTTCGCCCGGCAGCCGTACGTCGGCGTGAGCGCGTTCGCGCACAAGGCCGGGCTGCACGCCTCGGCGATCCGGGTCGACCCCGACCTCTACCAGCACATCGACCCGCAGGCCGTCGGCAACGACATGCGGATGCTGGTCTCCGAGATGGCCGGCCGCGCCTCGATCGAGCTCAAGGGCCGCGAGCTCGGGTTCGACCTCGCGGGTCAGGACGAGGTGCTCACCCGGGTGACGAACCGGGTCAAGGACGCCGAGGCGCAGGGCTACACGTACGACGCCGCCGACGCCTCGTTCGAGCTGCTGCTCGCCGAGGAGGTCGAGGGCGGCCGCCCGGCGTACTTCCGGGTGGAGAGCTGGCGCACGATCGTCGAGCGGGCGGGTTCGCGCGGCACCCCGGCGACCGCCGAGGCGACCGTGAAGCTGCACGCCGGGGGCGAGCGGATCGTCGCCACCGGCGAGGGCAACGGCCCCGTGAACGCCCTGGACCAGGCGCTGCGGCTGGCGCTGCAGCGGGTGTACCCGGAGCTCGTGGAGTTCGAGCTGATCGACTTCAAGGTGCGGATCCTCGACGCGATGCACGGCACGGACGCCGTCACCCGCGTGCTCATCGAGTCGACCGACGGGCAGACCGCCTGGAGCACGGTCGGCGTGGGCCCGAACCTCATCGAGGCGTCGTGGGAGGCGCTGACGGACTCGGCGATCTGGGGCCTGCGCAACCGGGGCGTCGCGCCGCGCTGAGGCCCCGGCGGGCGCATGCTGGACCCCGTGCAGACGAGGACGCCGCGGTGCTGACGGGCATGCAGGTGGTCGTCGCGATCGACTCGTTCAAGGGCTGCCTCGGCAGCGCGGAGGCCGGGGCGGCGGCACGGTCCGGGGTGCTCGCGGCCGTCCCCGACGCCGAGGTGCGCGTCGTCCCGGTGGCCGACGGCGGCGAGGGCACGGTGGACGCGCTGGTCGACGCCACCGGCGGCCTCGACGACCGCGGTCGTCGAGGCCGCGTCGTGCGTCGGGCTCGCGCAGGCCGCGCGGGTCGACGCGACGCTGCCGCCGCGCGCCGGGTCCGCCGGGGTGGGGCTGCTGATCCGGCACGCGGTCGAGGCGGGCGCCCGTCGGGTGGTGGTCGCGCTCGGCGGCACGTCCTGCACGGACGGCGGTGCCGGGCTGCTCATCGCCCTCGGGGCGGCGGTGCGCGATCGCGCGGGCGGCCGGGTCGAGGCGGCGGGCGCGAACCCGCTGTGGGACTTCGGGTCGCTCGAGCCGGACTCGGTCCCGGACCTCGGGGGTGTCGAGCTCGTGGCGCTGACCGACGTCGACAACCCCCTGCACGGGGCGAGCGGGGCGGCGCACGTGTTCGGGCCGCAGAAGGGCGCGACGCCCGCGCAGGTCCGCGTGCTCGACGACCGGCTGGTCGCCTGGGGGGACGCGCTGGCCGCGGCCGGTCGCCCGGTCGCGGACCTGCCCGGCGCCGGCGCCGCGGGTGGGCTCGGTGCCGCGCTGCTCGCGCTGGGGGCACGCCGGGAACCCGGGTTCGGCTACGTCGCGCGGGCGGTCGGGCTCGCGGAGGCCGTCGCCGGGGCGGACCTCGTGCTGACCGGCGAGGGCCGGCTGGACGCGCAGACCGCCCGCGGCAAGACCCCCGCGGGCGTGGCGGAGGTCGCCCGCGCGGCGGGGGCGGCGGTCGTCGCGCTGGCCGGGTCGGTCGACCGCGGCGCGCCGGGCCGGGACGGGCTGTTCGACGCGGTGCTCGCGGTGCCGTCGCAGCCGCGCGCGCTCGCCGAGGCGATGGTGCCGGAGGTGGCCGCGGCCGAGATCGCGGCGACCGCGGCCGAGGTCGCGCACCTGGTCGGCGCGCTCCGCTCCCGGGACGGGCTCCGGTCGGCCCCTCGGCGGGCCTAGGATCGGGTTCGTGCGCGGTGAGTACAAGGTCCCCGGTGGCAAGCTCGTGGCGGCGGACGTGGAGGTGGCGGACGGCCTCCTCGCGGAGGTGCACGTCAGCGGCGACTTCTTCCTCGAACCCGACGACGCCCTGGCGGTGATCGACGAGTCCCTGCGGGGCCGGCCCGCGGACGCCCGCGTCGCCGACCTGACCGCGGCGGTCGAGGACGGGCTGCGGCGGGCCGAGGCGGACGGCCGGTTCGACGCGCCGGTGCAGATGGTCGGGTTCGGCGCGGAGTCGGTCGCCGTCGCGGTGCGCCGGGCGCTCGGGCACGCGACCGGCTGGCAGGACCACACGTTCGAGATCATCCGGCCCGGGGTGCTGCCGCCCGCGGTGCTCGGGGCGCTGGACCAGGTGCTCACGGAGGAGCTGGCCGCCGGACGCCGCGGACCGACGCTGCGGTTCTGGGACTGGGACGAGCGCGCCGTGTTCATCGGGTCGTTCCAGTCGCTGCGCAACGAGGTGGACCCCGAGGGGGTCGCGAAGCACGACGTGACCGTGGTGCGGCGGATCTCCGGCGGCGGCGCCATGTTCATGGAGGCCGGCAACTGCATCACGTTCTCGCTCGTCGTGCCGGCGTCCCTGGTGGACGGGCTGTCGTTCGAGCAGTCCTACCGCTTCCTGGACGACTGGGTGATCGGGGCGCTCGCGGACGTCGGCGTCACGGCGACCTTCTCGGGGCTGAACGACCTCGCGTCGCCCGCGGGCAAGATCGCCGGCTCGGCG
The DNA here is from genome assembly GCA_032056255.1 of Cellulomonas sp. Lineage (GTDB taxonomy): Bacteria > Actinomycetota > Actinomycetes > Actinomycetales > Cellulomonadaceae > Cellulomonas. Next base: position 3,188 of record DAMBCY010000245.1, read on the forward strand.
CAGAAGCGCCTGGCCGGCGGGGCCGTCCTGCACCACATGACGATGGCCTACGACATCGACGCGGACAAGATGCTCGAGGTGCTGCGGATCGGCCGGGAGAAGCTGTCCGACAAGGGCACGACCAGCGCGAACAAGCGCGTCGACCCGGTGCGCTCGCAGACGGGTCTGGCGCGCGAGGCCGTCATCGAGGCGTTCGTCGCGCACTTCCGGTCCCGGTACCGGACGGTCGACGGTGCGCTGCGGCCCGAGGAGCTGGAGCGGGCGCACGAGCTGGTGCGGACCAAGTTCGGCAACCCGGAGTGGACCGCCCGCGTGCCGTGACGCGCGCCCGGCGGATCCGGGGTCGGGTCAGGGACGTCCCTGATGCCACACCGAGCCGCGGTGCGGCAGGCTGGACCGCGTGAAGACGCTGCTCAACCTCATCTGGCTGCTGTTCGGCGGCATCTGGCTCGCGCTCGGCTACGTGCTGGCCGGGATCGTGTGCTGCGTGCTCGTCGTGACCATCCCGTTCGGCATCGCGTCGTTCCGGATGGCGGCCTACGCGCTGTGGCCGTTCGGCCGGACCGTCGTCGACCGCCCGCGCGCGGGGGCGATGTCGGCGATCGGCAACGTCGTGTGGGTGCTGGTCGCGGGCTGGTGGCTGGCGCTCGGCCACCTCACGACGGCGCTCGCGCAGGCGATCACCATCGTCGGCATCCCGCTCGCGATCGCGAACCTCAAGATGATCCCGGTCTCGCTGCTGCCGCTCGGCAAGGAGATCGTCCCGACCGACCGGGCGTTCGCGGCCTACGGTCGCTGAGCGCCGCGGCGGGTCCGCGCGCGCCGGCGCCGGCTCACCCGAGCAGGAGGACGAGCGCGGCCGCGCCCAGGACGACCGTGCCCAGCGCCACGGCGGCGAGCAGCAGGCCACCGGGGCCGGGCGGCCGGGCGGACGACGCGTCCTCCCGGTCCAGCACGCCGGCCCACGCCCGGGCCCGGCGTCCGCCCGCCACCGCGATCCCCGCGGCCGCCGGCACGCCGGCGACGGCGAGCGCCCAGCCGCCCGGTCCCAGCACCGGCTCGAGCAGCCGCCCCGCGGCGAGCGCGCCCACCGCGACCGCCAGCGCGGTGCGCCGCCAGGCGAGCGCCGTCCGCTCGGCCTGCACGCCCGGCGGCACCGCCCCACCGGGCGCGGCGGTCACGGCAGCAGGATCCCGATGAGCACCAGGGTGCCCGCGACGAGCAGGCCGGCCGCGAGCGGACCGGCCAGCGCCCGCCCCGGGAGCGGACGGCGCTCGCGGATCGCGCGCTCGGTGCGGGCCCAGCCGACCCACGCCTGCACCGGCGCGAGGACGCCGAGCAGCACGAGCACGACCGCGGCGGCCAGGCGCAGGCCCGGGTGCACGGGCAGGTCCAGCGCCTCCAGCGCCACGCCGCCCGCGAGCAGCGCCAGCGAGGTGCGCAGCCAGGCGAGGAAGGTGCGCTCGTTCGCGAGCGAGAACCGGGCGTCCGGCTCGGTGCCCCGGCCGTAGACGGAGCGCGGGAACCGGCGGTCCGCGCGCCGGTCGCCGGGGCTCACGCGTCCGGTCCGAGCGGTGGCCGGGCCCCGAAGACCGCCGTGCCGACCCGGACGATCGTGGCGCCCTCGCCGACGGCCGCCTCCAGGTCGCGGCTCATGCCCATCGAGAGCTCGACGGCGTCGCCGGTGCCGTGCTCGCCGGAGCGCGCCACCGCGTCCCGCAGGTCGCGCAGCAGCGCGTACCCGGCGCGGACCTGCTGCTCGTCGGTGGTGTTCGCGCCGACCGTCATGAAGCCGCGCAGCCGCAGCCGGTCGTGCCCGGCGACGGCCCGGACGACGTCCAGCGCCTCCTGCGGGGCGACGCCGTGCTTGGTGGGCTCGCCCGAGACGTTGACCTGCACGAGGACGTCGAGGGTGCGGCCGACGTCGGCGCACCGCCGGGCCAGGCGCTCCGCGAGGCCGGGGGAGTCCACGCTCTGCACGCAGGACGCCCAGCGCAGCGCGGCGTTCACCTTGTTCGACTGCAGCGGGCCGATCAGGTGCAGCTCCGGTGCCACGTCCGCGAGCGCCGGCGCCTTGGCCGTCAGCTCCTGCACCCGGTTCTCGCCGACCAGCGCCCGGCGGGCCGCGCCGGCGGTCGTGGCGGTCGCGGCCATGTCGGCCAGCAGCACGGCCCGGACCGTCGCGGCGTCCTGGGTCTTCGTCGCCAGCAGCAGCCGTACCGAGCCCGGGTAGCGCCCGGCGGCCTGCTCGGCGGCGGCGAGGCGCGTCCGGACCCGGGCGAGCCGCTCGGCCAGTCCGGTGGCACCCGTCGTCATGCGCCCGACCCTAGTCGCTGGGCCCGGTCGCGCCGGCCGCCGTCCGCGGCGCCGCGGTTCAGTCCCGGGCGATGTCGGCGACGGTCGCGCCGGTCAGCCGCACCAGGTCGTCCGGCGCGAGCTCGACGTCCAGCCCGCGGCGGCCGCCGGAGACGAACACGGTGTCGAACAGCCACGCGGTCTCGTCCACGACGGTCGGGTGCGCGGTCTTCTGGCCCAGCGGCGAGATGCCGCCGACCACGTAGCCGGTGGCGCGCTCGGCGGCCGCGGGGTCGGCCATCGCGGCCCTCTTGCCGCCCGCGGCCTGCGCGAGGGCCTTGAGGTCGAGCGTGCCGGTCACGGGGACGACCGCGACCGTCAGCGTCCCGTCGACCGTGGCGAGCAGGGTCTTGAACACCTGCTCCGGCTCGACGCCCAGCACCGCGGCGGCCTCCAGCCCGTAGCCGACGGCGCTCGACGGGTCGTGCTCGTAGGCGTGCGCGGTGTGCGGGACGCCGGCTGCGGCGAGCGCGACGAGCGCGGGCGTCCCGGCGGGGGAGTGCTTGGCCACGTGCTCACCCTAGGGGCCGG
>DAMBCY010000246.1:0-6059 GCA_032056255.1 Cellulomonas sp.
GGGGTCGGTCAGGGGTCCAGCGGGGGCGGGTGCCCGCCCGACCCCTCATCCTGCCCCGTGGACCTGGATACCGGCTGGACGTCCGCAGGATCGGCACCGTCGGTGCCGTCACCCTCCACCTCCACCCGGTTCCGCCCGCCGCGCTTGGCGCGGTACATCAGCGCGTCGCCCCGCTCGATGACCCGCGCCGGGTCCTCGGCGGCGCGCAGCGCGGTGACCCCGAGGCTGGCGGTCACCCGCACGTCGGTCGCGCGGCCGATGGCGGCGGGCAGCACGGTGCGCAGCCGCTCGGCCATCGCGCGGGCGTCGTCCAGGGCCATGCCCGGGGCGACGACCACGAACTCCTCGCCGCCGAGCCGTGCCACGAGGTCGCCGGACCGGACCTCCCGCTCCAGGACGTGCGCCACGGTGACGAGCACCCGGTCCCCGACGGCGTGCCCGAGCGTGTCGTTGATCGACTTGAACCGGTCGAGGTCCAGGTACACCAGCGCGACGTGCAGGCCCGAGCCGACGACCCGGGCCTGGTAGGCGAGCTCGTCCTCCAGCCGGCGCCGGTTCGCCGCGCCCGTCAGGGGGTCGCGGTAGGCCATCTCGCGCATCGACGCGGCCTCGGCGCTGGCGTGCTCGGCGACCAGGAACGCGCGCGTCGCGTGCTCCTTGCTGCGCGAGAGCACCCACACCATGGCCGCGAGCACCGCGAGGTACATCGCGTAGCGCGCCACGTCGAGCACGTGCTGGGACGTGCCCGGCTCCTGCGGCCCCAGCGCGAGCGCCGTCGTGCCCACGGCGACGACGGCGACCACCAGCGCCCCGGCGTGCAGCACGGCGAACCGTGTCGGGTAGAGGAGGTAGCCGATCACCACGAACAGCGCCAGGCCCATGAAGGTCGTGGGGAACAGGGAGTCCCAGCCGCCGCCCGACTCGGTCGACAGCCGGCTCGCCATCGTGACCAGCCACAGCACGTCGAGACCGGTGAGGACGACCCGCGAGACCGGCACGGTCGCGCGGGGCCGCCGCAGCACCACCCAGCCGAACAGCAGCACCACGACGAGCAGGAACGGCGACACCCCGCGCAGCACCGGGTCGTCCCACCGCAGGACCGCGACCACCGCGACGGCGACCGCGCCGGCCGCCAGGCACACCAGGAGCACGCGCCGGATCAGGCCGAGCGTCGGGTCCCCCGACCGGCGCGCCACGGGCAGGTCCCGCGGGACGGACGGCGGTGCGGACATGACGGGCTCCGGGGTGCGACGGGATCGACGAACGGTACCCCGCAGCACCCCCCGTCGGCCCGGCGGGCCGCACGGTTCACCCGGTGCTCCCCCCTCGGTGCCACCCGGGCGCCCACGGTGCCGCCGAGGCGCCGAGGGAGGACGAGCCGCACCACCCCCTCGACCCGCTCAGCCCTCCCTCGGCGCCCGGGTGGCACCGCGCTCCGGGGGCCGCCAGGAGGTCGAGGAACGGGACCGCGTCGAAGGCCTCGGGGCCCAGGACCCCGGTGCCGGACCAGCGGCCGTCCGCCAGGAGCTCCAGGGCGACGACGGGGGTTGACCGCCGTCTGCCAGACGACGCACTGCGCGCCGTACTCCGCCGTGGACCAGGCGTTGTCGACGATGTGGTGCAGGTACACCTCGCGCGGCGCGCCGTCCTTCCCGGTGCCGGTGACGAGCAGGCCGGCGCACGTGGCGCCCTCCATCCGGGGCCCGAGGGTCGCCGGATCGGGAAGCACGGCCGCGACGACGTCGCGCGGGCTGACCGTCACGTCGCCGACCCGCACCGGGGCGGTCGAGTCCAGGCCGAGCGCGTGCAGGGTGCGCAGCACGCCGATGAACTCCTCGCCGAGCCCGTACGTGAAGGTCACCTTCTCCGCGTCGACCCAGCGGGGCATGAGCAGCACCTCCTCGTGCTCGACGTGCACGCACTCGACCGGCCCGATCGGTGCCGGGAAGTCGAACACCTCGGGCTCGTGGAACGGCGGCACGGTGTGCCACCCGGCGTCGCGGTCACCGGCGGCCCGGGCGCGCGCGGCGTCGTCGACCACCGGCGGGTTCAGGCACTCCTCGATCGTGGTCCAGATGGAGAACGACGGGGCGAACACCGGCTCGCCGTCCTCGCCCCGCACCACGAGGTTCGCGCCGTCCCGCACCCCGAGCTCCTCGATCCGGGAGAACAGGTGGTCGGCCGCGTACCGCGCGAACACGTCGGACAGCCCGGGCTCGACGCCGATGCCGACCAGCGCGAGCCGGCCCGCGGCCTCCCAGCCGCCGGCGGCCGCGAGCTGGGCGTCGCCGAGCTTCACGCCGACCTGCTCGTACGGTGCCGTCGGGTGGGCGGTGGACAGCGACATCGCCATGTCGACGTAGTCGACCCCCGCCGCCTGCGCCGCGGAGAACACCGGCATGACGAACCGCGGGTCCACGGCGTCGAGCACGTGGGTCGCCGCGTGCTCCCGCAGCAGCGCCTCGACCGATGCCGGGTCGGAGGCGTCCACCGCCGCGGCGACGAACCGCCCGCCCACGACGTCCCGCTCCGCCGCCGCGGCGACGGTGCGCGCCGCCCGGCCGGGGTCGCGGTCCGCGACCACCATCCGCTCGAAGAACCCTCGCCGGGCCGCGATCCGGGCGACCGCGTCGCCCACCCCGCCGCTGCCGACCACGACGACACGCATGCTGCACCTCTCGGGACGGGCGTCGCCTCAGCGACGCCGGCGACGCCGCCCGCTCTGGACGACCTGGACCCCGACCACCACGACGAGCGACAGGGCGAACATGAACGACCCGATGACGTTGGCCTGCGGCGGGATGCCGCGCGTCGCCGAGACGTAGACGAACTTCGGGAACGTGCTGAAGCTGCCCGAGTTGAAGTTCGTGATGATGAAGTCGTCGAAGCTCAGGGAGAACGACAGCAGCGCGGCGGCGGCGATCCCGGGCAGCAGCAGCGGGAACGTGACCCGCCAGAACGCCTGCCACGGCGTCGAGAACAGGTCGGCCGCGGCCTCCTCCAGCCGGGGGTCCAGCGAGGCGACCCGCGCCTTGACGGTCACGACGACGAACGAGACGCAGAACATCACGTGCGCGGCGACGACCGTCCAGAAGCCGAGCTGCACCCGCAGGGACAGGAACTGCGCCAGCAGCGCCGCGCCGAGGACCACCTCCGGGGTGGACATCGGCAGGAAGATCAGCAGGTTCGCCAGCGCCCGGCCCCGGAACCGGTAGCGGACCAGGGCGATCGCGATCAGCGTGCCGAGGACCGTGGCGGCCAGGGTGGACAGCAGCCCCACCCGGATCGAGTTCCCGAACGCCTCGCACACCTGCGGCGCCCCGCAGGGGTTGCGCCAGGCGTCCAGCGTGAAGCCCCGCCACACGAGGTTGGTCTTGCCGGCGTCGTTGAACGAGAACGCGACCGTGTAGGCGACCGGGACGAGCAGGTAGAGGAAGGCGAGGCCCGCGGCGACGGGGACGATCGCGCCCCGGACGCCCTTCACACCAGGTCCTCGGTGCCGGCCCGGCGGACGTACAGCCCGACCAGGACCAGGATCGCGACCATGAGCACCACGGACAGCGCCGCGGCCGTCGGGTAGTCCAGCACCTTGAAGAACCGCGCGTCGACGACCTGGCCGATCATCGCGGTGTCGGTGCTGTTGCCCAGCAGGCTGGAGTTCACGTAGTCGCCGGTCGCCGGGATGAAGGTCAGCAGCGTGCCGGAGACGACCCCGGGCATCGACAGCGGCAGCGTCACCGTGCGGAACGTGGTGAGGGGCCGGGCGTACAGGTCCTCGCCGGCCTCGATCAGCCGCGGGTCGAGCCGCTCCAGACTGGCGTAGATCGGCAGCGTCGTGAACGGCAGGAAGTTGTAGGTCAGGCCCGCGACGACCGCGAACGCCGTCGCCGTGAGCCGCCCGTCCGGCGGCAGCAGGTGCATCCAGCGCAGCGCCTGCACCACGAACGCGTCGTCGGCCAGGATCTGCTTCCACGCGATGGTGCGCAGGATGAACGAGGTGAAGAACGGGGCCACGACCAGCACCAGCAGGACGCCCTGCAGCAGGCTCCTCCCCCGCGCCCGCACCGCGATGACGTAGGCGATCGGGTAGCCGATCACCAGCGCGCCGACCGTGGCGAGCAGCGCGAACGCGAACGACCGCGCGAGCTGCGGCCAGAACTGCGCGAGCGCCTCGGTGTAGTTCTGCCAGCGGAGGGCGGGCTGGAACTGCCCGACGTCCCCGCCGGGCACCGGCACGTACAGCGACGTGACGAGCAGCGCGCCGACCGGGACCAGGAAGAACAGCACGAGGTAGGCCGTGCCGGGCAGCATCAGCCCGAACGCGCCGGAGCGCGAGCGCCGGGTCGGCGCGGGGGCCGGGGCGGCCGGGCCGGTGTCGGTGAGGGCGGCGGCGATGCTCACGCGGCGTCCTCGTCGTCGGGGGTACCGGCGTCGGCCGCCTCGGCGCCGTCCAGCCCGAAGGTGAAGTCGGCGGCCCAGGCCACCCGGACCCGGTCGCCGACGGCCGGTCGTGCGCCTCCGCTGTCACCCAGGTTCTGCGCGAACACCCCGAACGTCCCCACCCCGGGCAGCGCCACCCGGTACTGCGTGCTCACCCCGGCGAACGCGACGTCGGTGACGGTCCCGGGGCCCAGCACGTTGCTGCCAGGCCCCGGCTCCTGCGAGACGCCGAGCACCCGGGTCTTCTCCGGCCGCACCCCGACGAGCACCCGCCCCGCGGTCCGCACGGCCCGGTCGGCGGGCACCCGCAGCCGGGTCCCGGCGACGTCCACGCCGAGCGCCCCGTCCGCCCCGGGGGCGTCGACGACCTCCCCCGCGACGAGGTTGGACTGCCCGAGGAAGTTCGCGACGAACGCCGTGCGCGGCAGCTCGTACAGGTCCGCGGGGCTGCCCAGCTGCTCGATCCGGCCCTGGTTCATCACCGCGACGGTGTCGGCCATCGTCATGGCCTCCTCCTGGTCGTGCGTGACGTGCACGAAGGTGAGGCCCACGTCGGTCTGGATCCGCTTGAGCTCGAGCTGCATCTGCCGGCGCAGCTTGAGGTCGAGCGCGCCGAGCGGCTCGTCCAGCAGCAGCACCGCCGGGTTGTTCACGAGGGCCCGGGCCAGCGCGACGCGCTGCTGCTGCCCGCCGGACAGCTGGGCGGGCCGCCGGTCGGCGAGGTGCCCGAGCTGGACCAGGTCCAGGCCCTCCCGGGCGAGCCGCCCGGCGTCCCGGACCCGGCGACGCCGCAGGCCGAAGGCGACGTTGTCGAGCACGGACAGGTGCGGGAACAGGGCGTAGGACTGGAAGACCGTGTTGACCGGGCGCTGGTGCGCGCCGGTGCCGGTGACCTCCCGCCCCCCGATGGAGATCGCGCCGGACGTCGGCTGCTCCAGGCCGGCGACCATCCGCAGCGTGGTGGTCTTGCCGCAGCCCGACGGGCCGAGCAGGGCGAAGAACGAGCCGGACGGCACGGTGAGGGTGAGGTCGTCGACCGCGGTGAAGTCGCCGAACGTCTTGGTGACGTCCCAGATCTCCAGTGCGGCACCGGCGCGCGCGGCGGCCGGAGCGGGGGCCGTCGTGGCCGGGGCGGTGGGCCCGAGGTCCGCGCTCACGCCCCGATCACGTCCAGGAACGCGCCGTTGTAGGTGGTCTCCTCCTCGGGCGTCAGCGTGCGGAACACGTGCGCCGTGGCCAGGGTCGCCGCGTCGGGGAAGATCATCGGGTTCTCGGCGAGCTCGGGGTCGATCGCCATCATCGCCTCCTGCGCTCCCTGCACCGGGGTGATGTAGTTGACCCACGCCGCGACCTGCGCCGCGACCTCGGGGTCGTAGTAGTGGTCGAGGACCGCCTCAGCGTTCGCCTTGTGGGTCGCCCCCACCGGGATCATGAGGTTGTCGCTCCAGAGCGTGCCGCCGGCCTCGGGGATGGCGAAGGAGAAGCGGTCGTCGTTCTCGTAGTTCAGCGCGGTGATGTCGCCGGACCAGCCGATGACCGCGACCGCGTCGCCGCTGACCAGGTCCTGCGCGTAGGAGTTGCCGCGGACCTGCCGGATGTGGCCGGACCGGATCTTCTCC
>DAMBCY010000247.1:0-6039 GCA_032056255.1 Cellulomonas sp.
CTCGCCGCGGCCATCCCGGTGACCACCAGGTGCATGTTCACCGCGAGAGCCGTCGCGGGAGCGGCCCCCGCCAGCCGCACCTGCTCGCGCGCGACCTCCTCCAGCGTGAGGCCGGCACCGCCGAGGCGTTCGGGGACGAACGCCGTCAGGTAGCCGGCGGCGCGCAGGTCGGCGAGGTCGGCGTGCGGGAACGTGTTCTCCCGGTCGTGCACGGGCGCGCGCTCCGCGACCCGGGCCAGCAGCTCGTCGGACAGGAGGGTGCGCGAGGAGGCGGGTGTCATGGCTCCACTCTGGCACCCGACGTGCGGCAGGATGGCCGGCATGGCCACCTTCGCCGTCCGCTACACCTACGACCAGCGCACCGACCTGCAGGACGAGGTGCGCCCCGAGCACCGCGCGTACCTGCGCGGGCTCGCCGAGCGCGGCCTGCTGCACGGGTCCGGCCCGTTCTCCGACGGCACGCCGGGCGCGCTGCTGGTCTTCGAGACCGCCGACCGTGACGCCCTCGCCGCCCTGCTCGCCGACGACCCGTTCGCCCGCGCGGGCGTGATCGCCGAGGTGGAGGTGCGGGCCTGGAGGCTCGTGATCGGCCCGTGGGCGGCGGGCCAGCCGGGCTGAGGACCGCCGCGCGGTCAGCGCGCGGTGTCCCCCTCGCCGGCGGTCCCCGCCACGGCCGTCTCCGGCGCTTCGCCGTGCTGCGCTGCGTCGCTCGCGACGGCGGACCCGGCCGCTGCCCGGCGCTCGTCGCGGCGGGACGCGCCGATGCTCGTCAGCGCCGTCACGGTGAGGGTCACGACGATCACCGCGAGCGACACCCACGACGGGAGCTCCGGCGCCCAGCCGACCGGCTCGCCGCCGTTGACGAACGGCAGCGTGTTCTCGTGCAGCGCCTGCAGCACGAGCTTCACGCCGATGAAGCCGAGCAGCACCCCCAGGCCGATGTTGAGGTACCGCAGCCGGGTCAGGAGGCCGCCGAGCAGGAAGTACAGCTGGCGCAGCCCCATCAGCGCGAAGACGTTCGCCATCAGCACCAGGTACGGCTCCTGGGTGAGGCCGAACACCGCGGGGATCGAGTCGAACGCGAACAGCAGGTCGGTGGCGCCGATCGCCACGAGCACCAGCAGCATCGGCGTGACGTGCCGGCGCCCGTCGACGCGGGCCGTCAGGGCGACACCGTGGTACCCCTCCGTGGTCGGGAGGAACCGCTGCACGACCCGGACGAGCGCCGGCGGCCGGTAGTCCTCCGCGGACTCGTCCCCGTCGCCGACGCCCTCCCGGGCGACCTTGACGGCGGTCCAGACCAGGAACGCGCCGAACAGGTAGAACACCCAGGAGAACGACGCGATCGCCGCCGCCCCGATCCCGATGAAGATCCCGCGGAACACCAGCGCCAGGATGATCCCGACGAGCAGCGCCGTCTGCTGGTACCGCCGCGGCACCGCGAACCGGGACATGATCAGCAGGAACACGAACAGGTTGTCGACGGACAGCGAGTACTCGGTCAGCCAGCCGGCGACGAACTCCCCCGCCGGGTCCGCGCCCCACACCGCCCAGACGACCACGGCGAACGCCAGCGCCAGCCCGATGTAGACGCCGAGGTAGCGGAGGCACTCGGCGGTGCTGGGGACGTGCGGCCGCCGGCCCACCACCGCGACGTCCACGACCAGGACGGCGGCGGCGAGGCCGAGCGAGACGCACCAGACGAGCGGCGAGACGTCCAACGGGTCAGTGCTCCTCGGTGGCAGGTTCCTCCGCGGCCGGCTCGACGGCCGGGGCGGCGTCGCGGTCCCGCCCGGTCTTCACCAGGCTCGCGACGGTGGCGACGGTGAGCGTACCGAGGATCACGAGCAGCGAGAGCCACGTGGGGATCTCGGGCGCCCAGTCGATGTGCTCGCCGCCGTTGACGAACGGCAGCTCGTTGACGTGCATCGCGTGGAAGACGAGCTTCAGGCCGATGAACGCGAGGATGAACGCCAGGCCCTTGTTGAGGTAGATCAGCCGCTCCAGCAGGCCGCCGATGAGGAAGTACAGCTGGCGCAGGCCGAGCAGCGCGAACGCGTTCGCGGTGAACACGATGTACGGCTCCTGCGTCAGGCCGTAGATCGCGGGGATGGAGTCCAGCGCGAACAGCACGTCGGTGGCGCCGATCGCGACCATGACGAGCAGCATCGGCGTGATGAGCCGCCTGCCGTCGATCGTCGTGGTCAGCCGGTCGCCGTCGTACGCGTCCGTCGTCGGGAGCACCTTCTTCATCAGCGAGACCGCGAAGCCGTCCTCGCGCTCGCCGGCGTGCTCCAGCTCGCCGTCGTCGTGCTTCTCCCGGCCCAGCTTGATGCCGGTGTACACGAGGAACGCGCCGAAGAGGTAGAAGACCCAGGACCACTGCTCGATGGCGGCGGCGCCCAGCAGGATGAACACGGTCCGCAGCACCAGCGCGATCGCGACGCCGACGAGCAGCACCTTCTGCTGGAACTCCCTCGGCACCGCGAACTTCGTCATGATGATGAGGAACACGAAGAGGTTGTCGACCGACAGGCTCTTCTCGGTCACGTAGCCGGCGAAGTACTCCGTGCCGTGGTCCCAGCCCCAGACCATGCCGAGCCCGACCCCGAACAGGATCGCGAGCACGATGTAGACCGTCGACCAGGTGGCGGCCTCACGGAAGGACGGGGCGTGCGGGGTCCGCACGTGCGCGAAGAAGTCGAACACGAGCATCCCGACGATCGCGACGCCGGTCACGACCCAGACCCACAGGTCCACGGACATAGATCACCCTCCGGTACAGACGACTGGGTACCGGAGGTCTCTCCCTGCCCGGCCGAGCCGGGCCGACGACCCCGGGTCGGCTACGGAGGCGACCGTGATGACGAGGGCGTCGTGTCGGGATACTCCCCTCCACTGCGTGCGCCAGCATAGGTCATGGGTCCCGGTCGCACACCATGACGCGGGCCACGGCGCGCCGGCCGCTCAGGCGGTCGCGGCATGCATCTGCCGCAGCTCCTTCTTCAGCCCGGAGATCTCGTCCCGCAGCCGGGCCGCCAGCTCGAACTGCAGCTCACCCGCCGCGGCGTGCATCTGGTCGCTGAGCTCCTGGATGAGGTCGGCGAGCTCGCCCGCGGCGGCGCCGACCAGCCGGGTGCGCTCCGTCGGCGGACCGGCCTTCGATCCCAGGCCCGGCACGGGCGCCTTGCCCCGGCTGGACTGCCGGCCGGCGCCGCCCAGCAGCTCGGCCGTGTCGGCGTCCTCGCGCGCCAGCAGGTCCGTGATGTCGCCGATCCTCTTGCGCAGCGGCTGCGGGTCGATGCCGCGCTCCGTGTTGTACGCGATCTGCTTCTCGCGGCGGCGGGTGGTCTCGTCGATCGCCAGCGCCATGCCCGGGGTGATCTTGTCGGCGTACATGTGCACCTGGCCGGACACGTTGCGGGCCGCGCGCCCGATCGTCTGGATCAGCGACTTGCCCGAGCGCAGGAAGCCCTCCTTGTCGGCGTCGAGGATCGCGACCAGCGACACCTCGGGCAGGTCCAGGCCCTCGCGGAGCAGGTTGATGCCGACCAGCACGTCGTACTCGCCGAGCCGCAGCTCGCGCAGCAGCTCGACGCGACGCAGGGTGTCGACCTCGGAGTGCAGGTACCGGACGCGGACCCCCTTCTCCAGGAAGTAGTCGGTGAGGTCCTCGGCCATCTTCTTGGTCAGCGTCGTGACCAGGACGCGCTCGTCCCGCTCGACCCGCACCCGGATCTCCTCGAGCAGGTCGTCGATCTGGCCCTTGGTGGGCTTCACGACGACCTCGGGGTCGACCAGGCCGGTCGGGCGGATGATCTGCTCCACCACGCCGTCCGACTGGGACAGCTCGTAGTCGCCGGGCGTCGCCGACAGGTAGACCGTCTGGCCGATCCGCTCGACGAACTCCTCCCAGCGCAGCGGCCGGTTGTCCATCGCGCTCGGCAGCCGGAACCCGAAGTCCACCAGGTTCCGCTTGCGGGACATGTCGCCCTCGTACATCGCGCCGATCTGCGGCACGGTGACGTGCGACTCGTCGATGACGAGCAGGAAGTCCTCCGGGAAGTAGTCCAGGAGGGTGTGGGGGGCGGTGCCGGCCGAGCGCCCGTCGATGTGCCGGGAGTAGTTCTCGATGCCCGAGCAGGACCCGATCTGGCGCATCATCTCGATGTCGTAGGTCGTGCGCATGCGCAGGCGCTGCGCCTCGAGCAGCTTGTTCTGCCGCTCCAGGTCCGCCAGGCGCGCCTCGAGCTCCTCCTCGATGCCCGCGATGGCCCGCTCCATGCGCTCCGGTCCGGCGACGTAGTGCGTCGCGGGGAACACGTGCACCTGGGTCTCGTTCCGGACCACGTCCCCGGTCAGCGGGTGCAGGGTCTGGATCGCCTCGATCTCGTCGCCGAAGAACTCGATCCGGATCGCCAGCTCCTCGTACACCGGGATGATCTCGACGGTGTCGCCGCGCACCCGGAACGTCCCGCGGGTGAACGCCAGGTCGTTGCGCGCGTACTGCATCGAGACGAACCGGCGCAGCAGCTGGTCGCGGTCCACCTGGCCCCCGACGTTCAGCGTGACCATCCGGTCGACGTACTCCTGGGGCGTGCCGAGGCCGTAGATGCAGGACACCGAGGCCACCACGACGACGTCCCGCCGGGTCAGGAGCGAGGAGGTCGCGGAGTGCCGCAGCCGCTCGACCTCGTCGTTGATCGACGAGTCCTTCTCGATGTAGGTGTCCGTCTGCGCGATGTACGCCTCGGGCTGGTAGTAGTCGTAGTACGAGACGAAGTACTCGACCGCGTTGTTCGGCAGCAGCTCGCGGAACTCGTTGGCGAGCTGCGCGGCGAGCGTCTTGTTCGGCGCCATGACCAGGGTCGGGCGCTGGAGCTGCTCGATCAACCAGGCCGTCGTCGCCGACTTGCCGGTGCCCGTGGCGCCGAGCAGCGTGACGTCCTTCTCCCCCGCGCGGACGCGCTTGGCGAGCTCGGCGATGGCGGCCGGCTGGTCGCCGGACGGGGTGAACTCGGAGATCACCTCGAAGGGGGCGACGGTGCGCTGCAGGTCGGTCACGGGACGCATTGGTCCACCGTACGTCGGGGGTCCGACACGCGCGCCGGCCGGGTGCGCCGCGCCCGCCGCGCCACCGGTCCGGCGCGGCTCACGACCCCGCGGTGGGAGCGCGCTCGGGTCGGACCTCGAAGACCGGTACCCGCGGCGCGACCGCGATGAAGTCCGCCGCGGGCGCGTCCGGGTCCACGGGCACGTGCGGCCGGGCGGCAGGGACCCTCCTCAGGTACGACCTGATGATCGGGCCGCGGTCGTCGACGGGCACCTCGGCCAGGTGCACCCGCCGTCGCCGTCCGTGCACGATCACGGCCCGGCCGTCGGCCGCCCGCACGTTACGCACCCACTCGCACTCGCCGAGCATCGACACCAGGTACCAGCGCCCTCCGTGCCGGGCCGTGCCCAGCGGCAGCCGCCGGAGCTTCCCGCTCCGGCGTCCCACCACCTCCAGGGCGATCCAGCGCCGCCCCAGCAGACCGGTCCCGAGCACGGCCGCCCAGAGCCGGGCGTACGCCCGGGCGCGGCGGCCTGCGCGTCCGCCCGGGTACATGCGGCGCATCCGCCGGGCCCCGCGGCTCCCCGGCCGGTAGAGCCGCGTCACGGTGCGGTCCGCCCCCGGCCGTCGCCCGCGAGCGAGGAGGCAGCCGCGGGCGCGGCGGCGCCCCGCCGGGTCCGGACCGTCACGGGGTCTGCGGCTTCCCGGAGGCGAGCACCCAGGTGAGCAGGGCCCCCAGCGCCACGACGGCGACCGCGGCGCATCCCGTCACCCACCAGGACCACCCGGGCGTCAGCAGGTAGACCAGGACCACCGCCGCCGTGACCCACACCGCCGGCACCGGCAGCCACCACGGCCGGTCGCGGAGCACCCACAGCCCCGCGGTCACCGTGACGAGGCCGCCGATCAGGTAGGTCAGGACGTGCCCCGGCCTGCCCCACGCTCCCCCCGCCCCGACCAGCACGCCGGTGACGACGAGCGCCGTG
>DAMBCY010000248.1:0-5992 GCA_032056255.1 Cellulomonas sp.
CGCGAGCACCTGCCCGCCGAGCACACCTACACCTACTGGGACTACCAGCAGCTCCGGTTCCCGCGGAACGAGGGCATGCGGATCGACTTCACGTGGGCGTCGCCCGCCCTGGCGGTCCGGGTCACCGGTGCGTCGATCGAGCGCGACGAGCGCAAGGGCAAGGGGCCGTCCGACCACGTGCCGGTGGTGCTCGACATCGCGGACGCCGCCTGACCGGCCCGTGCGGGACCGGACCGTGCGGGACCAGCCCGTGCGGGACCGGACCGTGCCGGACCGACCCGGCGGCACGCCGTCCGGGCGAACCCGGCCCGCGCCCTCGGACACGCGTCGGGCGCTCGGCTAGGTTCTGCGCATGAGCACGCCCGGTCCCGGCGCCCCCGCGCCCCCGCCCGAGCCCGGCCGCCCGTCCGCCGACGGCGACCAGGGCCGCAGCGCCCCGTGGGAGTCCACGCCCTGGGGAGCCGCGCCGTGGAGCGGGCCGCCCGCCCCGTCGGGGTACGAGGCGCAGCTGCCGGCCGCCGGGGTCCCGACCACCGGCGCCCCGGGGGCCCGGCCGGCCTCGCCCTCCGCGGTGCCCGGCACGACCGGCTCGGGCGGCACGACCGGCTCGGGCGGCACGACCGGCACCGACGACTGGTCCCCCTCGGGCGGCTCCCCGTACGCCGTGCGGCAGCCGCACGACGGCACCGCGGGTCCGCACCCCGCCGGCGACCACCCGGCGGGCCTGCACCCCACCGACCCGTACGCCACCGACCCGTACGCCACGGGCCGGCCCGCGTCGCCGTACCCCGGGTCGTCGTACCCCACGCCGCCCTACCCGGGCTCGCCCTACCCGCAGGCGCCGTACCCGTACGGCGGCGGCTACCCGGCGTGGGCGCCGCCCCCGCCGCGGCAGACCGACGGCCTCGCGATCGCCTCCCTGGTGGTCAGCTGCTCGAGCCTCGTCGTCGGGCTGTCGGCGCCGGTCGGCCTGGGGCTGGGCATCGCCGCGCTGCGCCGGATCCGCCGCACGGGCGCGCAGGGCCGGGGGCTGGCGATCGCCGGGGTGGTGATCGGTGGCCTGATGACCGCCGGGGCGATCGCGATGGTGGCGCTGTTCGTCGCGTTCGCGGTGGGCGCGAGCACGATGGCGACGTCCGACGGCCTCGGGTCGTCGAGCAGCGGGTCGACCACCTCGGAGATGCCGGCGTACGTCCTGCGCACCGACCTGGCCCCGGGCGACTGCCTGCTGTCCGCGCCCGGCACCTACGACCTGTCGGACGCCGTCGGGGTCGACTGCGCCGAGCCGCACGGGGCGGAGGTGCTGAGCACGCTCGCGATGTCCGCCCCGGTGCTGGAGGACCTGGAGGCCTGGGACCCCGCGTACACCGACCTGGCGGACCGGTGCGCCGCCGACGCGGCCGAGCTGCTCGGCCCGACGCCGGTCGACCAGGTGGGCTGGTCCGAGGTCTTCTACCCGCACCCCGACGAGTGGGTGGACGGCGGGCGGACCGCGTACTGCCTGCTGGGTGCGACGGGCACGGTGACGGGCTCCGTCGCGACGGGCACGTTCGCCGACGGCTCGCGGACCGCGACCTGATGGCCGGCCCGTTCGCCTACCCGGACCCGTACTACGCCCCGGGCTGGGGACCCCCGCGGCCGCGGACGGACGGCATCGCGGTCGCGGCGCTGGTGACCGGCGTCCTCGGCCTGGGGCCGGTGGCGCTGCTGCTCGGGCTGGCCG
This sequence comes from Cellulomonas sp., assembly GCA_032056255.1. Lineage (GTDB taxonomy): Bacteria > Actinomycetota > Actinomycetes > Actinomycetales > Cellulomonadaceae > Cellulomonas. The sequence goes on from DAMBCY010000248.1 coordinate 1,724, forward strand.
GGCTGCGGCGGACCCGCGACGGGCTGCGCGGCGGTCGCGGGCTCGCGGTCGCCGGGGTGGTGCTCGGCGGCGTGGGCACGCTGGTGTGGCTGGCGCTGATCGGGCTCGCGGTCGGCACCGCGCTCGCGTCGCGGCCGCTGCCCGCGGACGTCACGTCAGCGCGGGACGCGCACGCGGTGCAGCTGGTCACGGGGAACTGCCTGGCGGAGCTGCCGCCGGACGGGACGGTCGACCGGGTGCGCGTGGTGCCGTGCGCGGACGAGCACGCCGCGCAGGTGGTCACGTCGTACGAGTTCGACGCGGCGGCCGGCTGGCCCGGGGCGCAGCAGGCGTCCGACCGGGTGGCGGCGGCGTGCGACCTCACCGCGCAGGAGCAGGCCGACGGGCTGCGGATGGTCGCGTGGGCGCCGACGGAGCGGTCCTGGGCCCGGGGCGACCGCACGGGGCTGTGCCTTGCGGTGCCGCCGACGCCGGGGCCCGGGTCGTTGCTGGGCTCCGCGGCGGGCTGACGTCCCGGGGGTGCCGGGCGGTCAGAGCGGGACGGTCAGGTGCGCCTGGACGTGCGCCCGCACGACGCCGGCCATGTCGGTCGCGCCGTCGTCGAGCAGCCACTGCACCTGCAGCCCGTCCATCACGGCGATGAGCTCGACCCCGGCGACGAGGGGGTCGACGCCCTCGCGCAGCACGCCCGCCTCGGCCGCGTTCCCGTAGGCCGTGCGGGTGGCGGCGAGCGCCTGGCGGTAGCGGTCGCGGAAGTAGTCGTGCGCGGGGTGGTCGGCGGACGTCGCCTCGGCGGACAGCACGGCGTAGAGCTCGACGATGCCGCGCCGGCCGGTGTTGCGGGCGACGAGCTCGACCAGCCGGCGCAGCCCGGTCACGCCGTCGGGGTCGTCGACGCCGACCGAGGCGCGGTCGGCCTCGTCCCGGTGCTCGAGGACGGCGAGGAGCAGGGACTCCTTGGTCGGGAAGTGGTGCAGGAGCCCGGGGTGCGAGATGCCGCACCGGGCGGCGATCTCGCGCAGGGAGGCCCCGCGGTAGCCGACGTCGCCGAACATCACCGTGGCCTGGTCGATGATCTCGCGCCGCTTCGCCCGGCCCTTCGCGTAGCCGCGCCGCACCTCCACGGACATGTCGGCACTCCCCCTCGATGCGTCCCGGACGCCGTCCGGCATCGTGGACAGAGTCTCACAACGACCACCCGGCCGAGCCCGGCCTGAACTCCGACCGATTGGTAGGTAATCGGTTAGGGTGAGGCGACAAGACCCCGTCGCACGAGGAGGTGCCCGCGATGACCGTCGCTCTCGACGTCGAGCGTGTCCTGGCAGAGCTCACCCTGGAGGAGAAGGCGGCGCTGACGTCCGGCTCCGACTTCTGGCACACCGAGGGCGTGGAGCGCCTCGGCGTCCCGCAGGTCATGGTCACCGACGGACCGCACGGGCTGCGCAAGCAGGCGGAGGACGCCGACCACCTGGGCATCGGCAGCTCGGTGCCCGCCACCTGCTTCCCGCCCGCGGCGGCGCTCGCGTCGACCTGGGACGTCGAGCTGCTCGGCCGCGTCGGGCGGGCGCTCGGCCGCGAGACCCGCGCGAACGACGTCGCCGTGCTGCTCGGCCCGGGCGTCAACATGAAGCGCTCGCCGCTGTGCGGCCGGAACTTCGAGTACTTCTCCGAGGACCCCGCGCTCGCCGGCGACCTCGGTGCGGCGCTGGTGGCCGGCATCCAGTCCGAGGGCGTCGGCACGTCGCTCAAGCACTACGCGGCGAACAACCAGGAGACCGACCGGATGCGCGTCTCCGCCGAGGTCGACGAGCGCACGCTGCGCGAGATCTACCTCCCGGCCTTCGAGCGCGTCGTCACCCGCGCCCAGCCGTGGACCGTCATGTGCTCGTACAACCGGGTCAACGGCACCTACGCCTCGCAGGACCACTGGCTGCTGACCGAGGTGCTGCGCGACGAGTGGGGCTTCGAGGGTCTGGTCGTCTCGGACTGGGGGGCCGTCGTGGACCGGGTCGCGGCGGTCGCCGCCGGGCTGGACCTCGAGATGCCCGCCACCGGCGGCCGGACCGACGCGCTCGTGGTGGACGCGGTGAAGAGCGGGCGGCTCGACGAGGCCGTGCTCGACGTCGCCGTGCGCCGGGTGCTGACGATGATCGCGAAGGCCCAGCCGGCGCCGGCGGAGCCCGGCGCGTTCGACGTCGACCAGCACCACGCGCTGGCCCGCGAGGCCGCGGCGGACGGCTCGGTGCTGCTGAAGAACGCCGAGGTCGACGGCGCGCCCGTGCTGCCGCTGTCGCGCGAGGCCGCCGCCCGCGCCGTCGTCGTCGGCGAGTTCGCCCGGACGCCCCGCTACCAGGGCGCCGGGTCCTCGCAGGTGAACCCGACCCGCCTGGACGACGCGCTCACCGCGCTGCGCGACGCCACGGGTGCGGACCTGCCGTTCGCGGCCGGGTTCTCGGTCGCCGGGGTGACCGACGGGACCGCGGCACCCGCAGACGCCGTGCTGCTCGACGAGGCCGTGGCCGTCGCCCGCGGCGCCGGGACGGTGCTGCTGTTCCTCGGCCTGCCCGCGCCGGACGAGTCCGAGGGCTACGACCGCACGCACCTGGACCTGCCCGCGAACCAGCTGGCCGTGCTGCGCGCGGTCGCCGCGGTGAACGACCGGGTCGTCGTCGTGCTCGCCAACGGCTCCGCCGTGTCGGTCGGCTGGCAGGACGACGCCGCCGCGGTGCTGGAGACCTGGCTGGGCGGCCAGGCCGGTGGCTCCGCGGTCGCGGACCTGCTGCTCGGCGTGCGGAACCCGTCGGGACGGCTGGCCGAGACGATCCCGCACCGGGTCGAGGACACCCCGGCGTTCGGCAACTTCCCCGGCGACAACGGGACGGTCCGGTACGGCGAGGGCGTCCTGATCGGCTACCGCTGGTACGACACCCGCCTGCTCGACGTGGCCTTCCCGTTCGGGCACGGCCTGTCGTACACGACGTTCGGCTACTCCGACGTCACCGCGACCGTCTCGGGCGAGGGGGCGTCGTCGTCCGTCGACGTCGCGGTCACCGTGACCAACACCGGTCCCGTCGCCGGGGCCGAGACCGTGCAGGTCTACGTCGGCGACCCGGAGGCCGCGGTGCTGCGCCCGGTGCGGGAGCTCAAGGCGTTCGCGAAGGTCGCGCTGGAGCCGGGCGAGGCGCGGACGCTGGCGTTCACGCTGAGCGCGCGCGACCTGTCCTACTGGCACCCGGGGCTGCGCCGCTGGGTGGTCGGCGGCGGGCGCACGGTCGTCGAGGTCGGCGCGTCGTCGCGCGACGTCCGCGGCACCGTCGAGCTGGACGTCACCGGCGAGGCGCTGTGGGGCACGCTCACCGCGGACGACACGGTCGGCGAGTGGCTGGCGCACCCCGTCGGGGCCGAGGTGCTCGGGGAGTCGTTCGCGACGGCCACGGGGCAGCTCGACGCGACCATGCTCGCGATGATCGGCGACATGCCGATGCGCGTGATCGCGAGCTTCGGCATGGGCGGGTTCGACGTCGACGGGCTCGACGGACTCGTCGCGCAGGTCCGGGCGCAGACCGCCTGACCGCCGCGCCGTCACCCGGCCCGCGCGGCCGGAGTGACACGGGGACCCAGCGGGCCCGGCGCACCCTCGCGGTGCGGCGGGCCCGCCCGGCGTCCGCGGGAGGGCCCTGCGTCCCGGCCGCGGCGTCCGCGCAGGTGACAGTCTGGGACCCGGTCGGGCGGACGCGCGGCCGTCACGGGCGAGGAGGAGGACGTGTCATGGCTGCACCACGGGTCGTCGTGGTCGGGGGCGGGTACGGCGGGGCACGGGTGGCGACGCTGCTCGACGACGTCGCGGACGTCGTGCTGGTCGAGCCCAAGGACGCCTTCGTGCACGCGTCGGCGGCCCTGCGCGGGGCGGTCGACCCGGAGTGGGAGGAGCGGGTGTTCCACCCGTACGGCACCCTGCTGAGCCGCGGCCGCATCGTGCAGCAGCGGGTCGAGCGCGCGACGTCCGGCCGGGTGCAGCTCGGCGACGGGCGGGTGCTCGACGCCGACTACCTGGTGCTCGCCACCGGGACGGGCTACCCGTTCCCGTCGAAGTTCATCGAGTCCGAGACCGCCGTCGCGCAGGCCCGGCTCGCCCGGATGCGGGCGGGGCTCGCCCGCGCCGAGCGGGTGCTGGTCGTCGGCGCCGGCGCGGTCGGGCTGGAGCTGGTGGGTGAGCTGCTGGACGCCTACCCGCACCTGGGCATCACCGTGGTCGACCAGGCGCACGAC
>DAMBCY010000249.1:0-5986 GCA_032056255.1 Cellulomonas sp.
CGGCGGCACCGCCCGCCGCGCCGGCGCCGGCCCGCACGTCCGCGGTGCCGCCCGCGCCGACCCCGGAGGCGACCCCCGCCCCGGCCGACCGGCCCGCCCCGCGCGACCCGGAGCCCACGCCCTCGACCTCCCCGGTCGCGACGGCGCAGCCCGCCACCGCCCCCTACGCCCCCGCGGCGAAGGCGGCGCGCGAGGCCGGGCTCGAGCCGCCGGAGGTCACCGACGAGGTGCAGCGCCTGCGCGGCCCCGCCGTCCGGGTCGTCACCAACATGGAGGCCAGCCTGGAGGTGCCGACCGCGACGTCGGTGCGCGCCATCCCGGCCAAGCTGCTGGTCGACAACCGGATCGTCATCAACAACCACCTGGCCCGCGGCCGCGGCGGCAAGATCTCGTTCACGCACCTCATCGGGTTCGCGCTGGTCGAGGCCGTCGGCGAGATGCCCGCGATGAACAGCGCCTACACGCTCGTCGACGGCAAGCCCGGCTACCTCACCCCGGCGCACGTCAACCTCGGGCTGGCGATCGACCTCGCCAAGCCCGACGGCACCCGGCAGCTGCTCGTGCCGTCCATCAAGCAGGCCGAGACGCTCGACTTCGTGCAGTTCTGGAACGCGTACGAGGACGTCGTGCGGCGCGCCCGCGGCGGCAAGCTCGGCGTGGACGACTTCGCCGGGACCACGATCTCGCTGACCAACCCCGGCACCATCGGCACCGTGCACTCCGTGCCCCGGCTCATGCAGGGCCAGGGCACGATCGTCGGCGTCGGCGCCATGGACTACCCGGCGGAGTTCCAGGGCACGTCGGACGAGCAGCTCAACAGGATGGGCGTGTCGAAGGTCCTCACGGTCACCTCGACGTACGACCACCGGATCATCCAGGGCGCGCAGTCCGGCGACTTCCTGCGCATCCTGGGGCGCAAGCTGCTCGGCGAGGACGGGTTCTACGACCGCGTCTTCGCGTCGCTGCGCGTGCCCTACGAGCCCATCCGCTGGGTCAAGGAGGCCGCCGACCCCGACGCCGAGGCCATCAAGCCCGCACGGATCGCCGAGCTCATCCACGCCTACCGGTCCCGCGGCCACCTCATGGCCGACACCGACCCGCTGGCCTACCGGCTGCGCAAGCACCCGGACCTCGACGTCCAGACGCACGGCCTGTCCCTGTGGGACCTGGACCGGACGTTCCCGACCGGTGGGTTCACCGGCAAGCCGCGCGCCACCCTGCGCCAGGTGCTCGCCCTGCTGCGCGACTCGTACTGCCGCACCACCGGCATCGAGTACATGCACCTGCAGGACCCCCGCCAGCGCCGCTGGCTGCAGGAGCGGCTGGAGGCCGGCTACGCGCCCACGCCCCGCGAGGACCAGCTGCGCATCCTGCGCCGGCTCAACGCGGCCGAGGCGTTCGAGACGTTCCTGCAGACCAAGTACGTCGGGCAGAAGCGGTTCTCGCTCGAGGGCGGCGAGTCCGTCATCCCGCTGCTCGACGCGATCCTGTCCCGCGCCGCCGAGGGCGGGCTCGACGAGGTCGCGATCGGCATGGCGCACCGCGGGCGGCTCAACGTGCTCGCCAACATCGCCGGGAAGTCCTACGGCCAGATCTTCAGCGAGTTCGAGGGCAACCAGGACCCGAAGTCCGTGCAGGGCTCCGGCGACGTGAAGTACCACCTCGGCACCGAGGGCCTGTTCCAGGCCGACTCCGGCGCCTCCACCCGGGTGTACCTGGCGGCGAACCCCTCGCACCTCGAGGCCGTCGACCCCGTGCTCGAGGGCATCGTCCGGGCCAAGCAGGACCGGATCGACCTCGGCGGCGACGGGTTCTCCGTGCTGCCGGTCCTCATCCACGGCGACGCGGCGTTCGCCGGGCAGGGCGTGGTCTTCGAGACGCTCAACCTCGCGCAGCTGCGCGGCTACCGGACCGGCGGCACGGTCCACGTCGTCATCAACAACCAGGTCGGCTTCACCACCGGCCCGTCGTCGTCGCGCTCCTCGCAGTACGCCACCGACATCGCCAAGGGCCTGCAGGTCCCGGTGTTCCACGTCAACGGCGACGACCCGGAGGCGTGCGTCCGGGTCGCGGAGCTCGCGTTCGAGTACCGCGAGCAGTTCGACCGCGACGTCATCATCGACATGGTCTGCTACCGCCGGCGCGGCCACAACGAGGGCGACGACCCCTCGATGACCCAGCCGCTGATGTACAACCTCATCGAGGCCAAGCGCTCGGTCCGCAAGCTCTACACCGAGGCGCTCGTCTCCCGCGGCGACATCACGCTGGAGGAGGCCGAGCACGTCCTGCGCGACTACCAGGCGCAGCTCGAGCGCGTGTTCGCCGAAACCCGCGAGGAGGGCTGGACCCCGCCGTCGCCCGACGCCGAGCCGGTCGCCGGCCTGGAGCGGCCCGAGTCCCAGCGCGAGGACGCCGGCGTCATCATCGGCTGGCAGACCGCGGTGCCCGCCAAGGTGCTGGAGCGGATCGGCGCCGCGCACGTCCGGGCCCCCGAGGGCTTCACCATCCACCCCAAGCTCGCGCAGCTGCTGGCCCGGCGGGAGCAGATGTCCCGCGAGGGCGGCGTGGACTGGGGCTTCGGCGAGATCCTCGCGTTCGGCTCGCTGCTCGTCGAGGGCACCCCGGTGCGCCTCGCCGGCCAGGACTCGCGGCGCGGGACGTTCGTGCAGCGGCACGCCGTGCTGCACGACCGCGAGACCGGCGCCGAGTGGACCCCGCTGCTCTACCTGTCCGCCGACCAGGCCAAGTTCTGGATCTACGACTCCTCGCTGTCGGAGTACGCGGCGCTCGGCTTCGAGTACGGCTACTCCGTGGAGCGGCCCGACGCCCTGGTGGTGTGGGAGGCGCAGTTCGGCGACTTCGTCAACGGCGCGCAGACCGTCATCGACGAGTTCATCAGCTCCGCCGAGCAGAAGTGGGGCCAGCACTCGTCCGTCGTGCTGCTGCTCCCCCACGGCTACGAGGGCCAGGGGCCGGACCACTCCTCCGCGCGCATCGAGCGGTTCCTGCAGCTGTGCGCCGAGGGCAACATGCTCGTCGCCCAGCCCACGACCCCCGCGTCGTACTTCCACCTGCTGCGGCACCAGGCCTACACGCGCCCGCGCCGGCCGCTCGTGGTGTTCACGCCCAAGTCGATGCTGCGGCTCAAGGCCGGCGCGTCCCCGATCGAGGACTTCACCACCGGCACGTTCCGGCCCGTGATCGGCGACGAGCGCGCCGCCGCGAACGCCGCCCGCGTCGACCGGGTGCTGCTCTGCTCCGGCAAGGTCTACTGGGACCTCGTCGCGCAGCGCGACAGGCTCGGCGACGAGCGCACCGCGATCGTGCGGCTCGAGCAGCTCTACCCGCTCGACCCCGACGGGCTGCGCGCCGCGCTCGCGCCGTTCGACGGGGCGGAGCTGGTCTGGGTGCAGGACGAGCCGCGCAACCAGGGCCCGTGGACGTTCGTCTCCATGGCGATGCCGCAGGTCGTCGGCGCACCGCTCCGCTCGGTCTCCCGTCCCGCCTCGGCGTCCACGGCCGCCGGCTCGGCGAAGGTGCACCAGTCGGAGCAGGCCGACATCCTCCGCGAGGCCTTCGAACGCTGACCCCGCTCCCCCTCCTACCTCGTCGAGATCGGTGTGTCGCCGTCGAGATCGGATCGCACAACGACCGATCTCGAGCAGACACACCGATCTCGACGAACCTACGGAGGCTCGGGTGGGGCGCGAGCGGGGAGGGCGGGCCTCAAGCGACGGCGGCGCGCTCGGCGTCGTCGGTGCACGCGAACTGGCGGCGGTACGCCTGCGGGCTGGTGCTGAGCACCCGCGCGAAGTGGTGCCGCAGGATCGCGGCGCTGCCGAACCCGCTGGTCCGGGCGATCTCGTCGATCCCGGCGGACGTGCGCTCGAGCATCTCCTGGGCCCGGACGAGCCGCTGCCGGGTCACCCACGCGGCGGGCGTCGTGCCGGTCTCGGCGCGGAACCGCCGCGCGAACGTCCGCTCGGACATCAGCGCGCGCGCCGCGAGGTCCGGCACGGTCAGGTCGTGGTCCAGGTGGCCCAGCATCCAGGCGAGCAGCGGCGCGAGGGTGTCGGCGTCGCAGGGCAGCGGGGTCTCGACGTACTGCGCCTGCCCCCCGTCCCGGTGCGGGGGGACGACCATCCGCCGGGCCACGACCGCGGCCTGCTGGGCGCCGAGCTCGCGACGGACCAGGTGCAGGCAGGCGTCGATGCCCGCGGAGGTGCCGGCGCTGCTGATGATGCCGTCGTCCTCGACGTACAGCACGGCCGGGTCGACCTGCGCCTGCGGGTACCGGCGGGCGAGGTCGTCGGCGTACATCCAGTGGGTGGTGCAGCGGCGCCCGTCGAGCAGCCCGGCCTCCCCCAGCGCGAACGTGCCGGAGCAGATGCTCATCACCCAGGCCCCCCGGGCGTGCGCGGCACGCAGCGCGTCCGCCACGGACCCGGGCAGCTCGTAGGGCGTGCCGTACGGCAGGACGACGACGAGGTCGGCGTCCTCGGTCGCCTCGAGCCCGGCGGGCACGTCCAGGTGCAGCCCCGGACGCATGGGCAGCGGCCCGGGCTCGGGGGTGCACACCGTCAGGTCGAACCGCGGCCCGCCGGTGTCGGACCGGTCGACGCCGAACACCTCGCAGACCAGCCCGAGCTCGAAGGCCGACACCTGGGGGACCGCGATGGCGGCGACTCGACGCAGCATGCCGCCAGTGTCGCACGGAACTGGCGGGATATCGATGGAGCGGGGCGCTCCTGCCACTAGTGGCCGAGTCTTGCTGAACACAGACTTCCTGCCATGGCCGCTCTCCTGATCGCTCTCGCCCTGCTGACGCTCACCGTCTGGCTCGCCACCCGCCTGCACGACTGGCTGCGCCGGGACGGGCTCGGCCACCGCCCGCCGCCCCGGTCGCACCACGACTGGACCGACGACACCGACCCGTACCTGCACTGAAGCCCGCGACGAGCGGGCGCGTCGGTCGGTCCGGGCGGAGCGGCGGGGTGCGAGAGTGGGACGGTGGTGGACGCCGCCACGTCCGCACCAGGGTGCGGCGCGGTGGCGCGGTCGGACGACAGGACGGGGACGGACGTGGGCGAGCAGCCGCTGCGCCTGGTGGTGGTCGGGGACGAGCTGGCCGCGGGCGCGGGCGACCCGCGCGCGCTGGGCTGGGTCGGACGGGTCGCGGCCCGCACCACGACGCCGGTGCCGCCGACGGTCCTCACCCTGGCCGTCCCGGGCGAGAGCACCTCGGGGCTGTCGGCCCGCTGGGAGGCCGAGGTCGCCCTGCGCACCGCGCCCGACGTCGAGACCCGCCTCGTGGTGGCGCTCGGCCGCGCGGACGCGCTCGCCGGGCTGTCGCTCGCGCGCAGCCGGCTGAACCTCGCGAACGTCCTGGACGCCGCCGAGCAGCGCCGGATGCCCGCGTTCGTGGTGGGTCCCCCGCCCGGGGCCGGGGTGGACCCGACGACGCTGGCCGACCTGTCCGCCGCCTTCGCGGACGTCACCACCCGGCGCCGGGTGCCGTACGTCGACATGGTCACGCCGCTGGCCGGACACGAGCAGTGGCTCGCGGACCTCGCCGCGGGCGACGGCGCGCTGCCGGGCCAGGCGGGCTACGGGCTGATGGCGTGGCTCGTGCTCCACTCGCACTGGAACACCTGGCTCGGCCTGCCGGAGGACGTGGTCTGACCGCTGCGGCCCGCGTCCCCGCGCCCGGCGACGACGCGACCGCCGGCGCGACGGTCAGCGCGGCAGCGTGGCCGTGATCGCCGAGCGCGCGCTCGCGAGCACCGTCCGCACCGTGTCCGCCGTCAGCTGCGACACGCCGCCCCGCGCCTCGGCCTCCCGCAGCGCGGCACGCACCTCCGCCCGGAACGTCGCCAGCTCGGCCTCGGCCTCGGCCCGCCGGGCCCGCGCCGCACGACGCCCGTCCGGCGGCGCCGGCCGCGCGGTGCCGTCCCGCCGCACGGACGGGCCCGCGCCGGGGTGCACG
>DAMBCY010000250.1:0-1984 GCA_032056255.1 Cellulomonas sp.
GCGCCTCGGCGGCGGTGACGGACATGGTGGCTCGCTTTCGGCGGGCGGGCGGGCACCAGCCGGAGCAGCGCCCGCCCGTTGTCGCTGGTCAGTGGGCGATCGTGCGGCCGGTCTGCCCGGCGAGCAGCTCGGCCGCCTCGTCCAGGGCCTCCTGCGGGTCCGCGCCGGACAGCAGCACGCGCGTCTGGGCGTCGGTGTAGGCGCGCAGGGCCCGGGCGTAGTCGGCGGTGTAGCAGTCCGGGGGCGTGTCCTCGGACAGCGCGTCGATGAACAGGCGGTTGACCTCCATCCCGCCGAAGTACTCGTTCGGCTGGGAGAACTCCTCGGTCTCCCACATGGGGGCGTAGCTGGGGAACAGGCCGGCCGCCTCGTACACGGCCTCCTGGCCCTCCGTGGTCGCCAGGGCGTACGTCACGAACTCCCAGGCGGCCTCCTGGTGCGGCGACGAGCCCGCGACGGCGAGGAAGGTGCCGCCGGCGGACGCCGCGGTGTAGCCGCCCTCGTGCATGGCCGGGGGGCGGCGGACCGACCACTTGCCGGCGAGGTCGGGCGCGTTCTCCGGGAAGACGCCCGCCATCCACGAGGCGCCGGGGAGGATCGCGACGTTCCCCTCGCCCTTGACCTGGCGCATGAGGTTGTCCCAGCCGCCGGGGACGTCGGCGACGATGCCGGCGTCGTTCGCCCGCTTGAGGAAGTCGAGCGCGCGGACCGAACCCTCGCCGCTCAGGGCGATGTCGCCGGCCTCGTCGAAGAAGAACGTGCCCTCCAGGCGCGCGAGGAGCTGCCAGAAGTTGGCCGAGTCCGCCTGCGACGCGGCCTTGTCGAGCGCGAACAGGTCGGTGCCGGTCTGCTCCTTGAGCGTGATGCCGGCCTCGAGGAGCTCGTCCCAGGTGCCGATGGTCTCCATGTCCACGCCGATCTGGTCGAACAGGTCGGCGCGGTAGAAGACGACGTTGGTGTTGACCTCCATCGGGATGCCGAAGACGTCACCGTCCGCGTCCTGGGCGGAACCCCACAGCGTCGCCGGGAAGTCCTGCTCGAGGTCGTCCGCTCCCAGGTCCGACAGGTTCGCGAACCCGTCCGGGAAGGTCTCGATGTAGTTGCCCATGTAGTCGACGCCGATGTTCATGATGTCGGCGAGGCCCTCGCCGCCCGCCGCCATGCCGGTGGTGATCTTGTCCCAGATGGCCGGGTTGCCGACGTTCTCGATCGTCACGGTCACACCCGGGTGGGTGGCCTCGAAGCCCGGGACCGCGGCCTGGAGGCCCTCGCCGGGCTGGTCCCAGGTCCAGACGGTGAGCTCTGCGGCTCCGTCGGTCCCGGCGCCGCCGTCGTCCGGGGAGCAGGCGCCGGCGGCGCCGGCGACGAGCGCCAGACCGAGGGCGAGGGCGGTGGCGCGGCGTGCGCGCCGAGGAATCGTCGACGTCATTGTTCTTCCGATCCTTCGTTGGCCGGCCCCGCCGTCGGTGGCGGGCGCTCGTCGTGCGGATGGTCATGTAGGCTTGCGAGGCAGCATTGCAACTTTGCACACCGTAACGAGGTGATCCGGGCCTGCGCAAGCCTCCAGGTCCGAGTCGTCCGAGGAACCGAGACCAGGAGGACGTCGATGTCCCTCTCCGAGACCCGTGCCCCCGTGACCGACGCGGAGCTGACACCCGTCGGCCCCGGTCGGTGGACCGCCACGGCACCCGCGACGGACGGCACGGTCGTCGTCCACCTGCCCGAGGGGCTGGTCGTCGCGCTCGACGAGATCGACGGCGAGCACGTCGTCGAGCCCTCCGGGAGCGGACGCGACGCGGTCGCCGGCCACGGTGTGCTCTGGGCGCTGCCGACCGCACCGGCAGGACCGCTGCCGGCCTGGCAGGTGACCGCCCCCGCACCCGTCCGCGCGACGCGCACGCCGACCGGCTGGACGGTCGTCGTCGAGGCCCGTGAGGCGACCCTCACCCGCCACCCGGCCCGGCCGCACTGCGACGTGCACGGG
>DAMBCY010000250.1:1994-5966 GCA_032056255.1 Cellulomonas sp.
ACGGCGGGCTGCTGGCGGACGCGTTCGCGGGCTTCTACTGGGGCACGATGCTCCCGAGCGTGGTCGAACGCACCCGCGCGGCGGACTACCCCGACGCGCGCGGCTACGTGCTCAGCACGCTGGCCTCCACCTACGCCGGGACCTACCCCGACGTGGACCACGAGTTCCAGATCAAGGGCCGGCTCGCGTGGGGGAGCGCGTTCGACGAGGACGTCGTGCGGCGGATGATCGAGCTCCAGCTCCGGATGATGCGCGAGGACCCCGAGGCGCTGTACCGCGACCCGTGCGCCGTCCAGCCCGACGGGACCCGTGAGTACCACGTGCGCCGCTCGAGCCTGGACGGCTCCGCGAACGCGACCATGTTCCTGGTCACGGGCAACGTCGAGGTCATCGAGTCGGTCTGGCTCTGGGTCGCGCGCACCGGCGACCTCGGCTGGCTGCGGGACAACCTCGCGGACCTCGAGGGCGCCGCCTCCCTGGTCGAGGACCTCGTCGACCGCCACGGGCGGCTGTGGTCCGACGTGTACTACGAGGACCAGGTCATCAAGGACGGCCGCGAGACGACGGCCGCCGCGCTGGCCGCCCGCTCGTTCGGCCTGCTCGCCGAGCTCGAGCGGCTGCTCGACCGCCCGCAGGAGGCGGCCCGCTACCAGGAGCAGGCGGAGCGCCTGCGGCAGGCGATCGCCCGGCCGCTCCCGCTGGGCCACTGGGACGAGGGCCGTCGACGCTTCGTCGACTGGGTCGACCGGTCGGGCAGGGTCCACGACCACATCCACCTGCTGGCCAACGTGCTGCCCGCCCTCACCGGCGCCGCGACCCCCGAGCAGACCGCGGCGGTCGCGGCCCTCGTCGACGAGGAGCGCGACGAGTTCCAGCGGTTCCCGACGTTCATGTCCGCGCGCGTGGGCGACTACACGGACGACGAGATCGGCGACGGCGGCCCGTACGACCTGTGCGCGGCCGGCCGGTACTGGTGCTGGGACGCCGCCTACTGGCAGTGGCGCGGCGACGGCGCCACGCTGGCGGCCCAGCTCGCCGCGGTCGCCCGCGCGGGCGCCTCGGAGGGCTACGTCATGGGCGAGCGCTACGACATGAACCACGTGCACTACACCAACGGCCCGCCGTGGCACGGCGCCGCCCACTACTACGAGTACCCCTGCGTCTTCTCCTGGGTGCTCGTGCACGAGCTCCTGGGCCTGCGGCCGGTTCTCGACGCCGACCTGCTCGTCGCGCCGCGGATCGGCGCCGGGACGGTGCGGCTCGACCAGGCGGCGTACCGGCTGCGGTACAGCGTGCGTCCCGACGCGTTCACGCTCGACAACACGTCCCGCACGGCCCGGACCTTCCGCCTCGACCTGAGCACCGTCTTCCCGCTCGCGACCGGCTTCCGCGTGCTGACCGACGGCGCGGAGACGCCCCTCGAGGCCGGCCGGGTCCACGTCGGGGCCGGCCGGTCCGTCACCGTGGTCCCCCTGGCCCCCGGGAAGGCCCGGTGATGACGCCGACCGCGCCCGACGACGTCGCGGGCCCGCTGCCGGTCGACCTCGCCCGGACCCCGTTCAGCCGGCGGGGCTCGTACTACGCCGTGACGGTCCCGCCCGAGGTGCCGGTCCCGGGGATCTACCTGCGCAACGTGCACGGCTCGATCGCCCGGCGCGAGATCCTCCGGCTCGACCTCGACGGAGGGGTCGCCGACGTGGAGGTGTCGCCGGGGCGCCTCGTGCTGCGCGGTGCGTCCTCGGAGGTGCACGTCGCCCTCTCCGGGGCGGGGCGCGCCCACGTGCGGGTGGCGCGCGGCACGGCCACGCTCGACCTCCAGGTGCTCGACCGGTTCGACGTCGTCGTCCCCCTGGACGCGGCGACGTGGCGGTTCGTCGACGCCGGCGCGAACCAGAACTACCAGCTGCGCGTGCTCGCCGGCGACGGCTCCATGAGCACCGACTGGAACGGCGAGCGCACGACGCGCGCCGAGCTCCGGCTGTCGGCCGGCTCGGAGCCCGCGACGCTGGTCATCGACGAGCACCCCACCGCCGGTCCCGCGGACGTCCCCGCCGACCTCGACGTCGTCGCGCGGGAGGCCGGCCGGGACTACGCGGCCTGGCTGCGCCGGCACACGGGGACGACCGCCGGCGACCCCGTCGAGGACGCCGCGCGTCTGGCCGCGTACGTCACCTGGTCGGCGCTGGTGCCCGCGGGCGGCCTGCTGGCCGGTGAGTCGATGCTGATGTCCAAGAACTGGATGACGAACATCTGGAGCTGGGACCTCTGCTTCAACGTGATGGCGCTGTGGCGCGATCCCGCGGCCGCCGCATCGCACCTGCTCGGCTTCTTCGCGCACCAGGACGAGTTCGGCGGGCTGCCGGACTACATCAACGAGACGCTGGTCGAGCGCAACTTCGTCAAGCCGCCGATCCACGGCTGGTCGATCCGCTGGCTGCTCGAGCGCGACGGCCTGCCCCGGGAGGCGCTCGCCGCGCTCTACGAGCCGCTCGGCCGGTGGACGCGGTGGTGGTTCGAGCACCGCGTGCACTCCTCCGACGGGGTGCCGTCGTACCACCACGGGAACGACTGCGGGTGGGACAACTCCACGGTGTTCGGCGAGGTCGTCCCGGTCCAGAGCCCCGACCTCCTCGCCTTCCTCGCCATCCAGCAGGAGACGCTCGGCCGGATCGCCGACCGGCTCGGCCGTCCCGCCGAGGCGGCCGCGTGGCGGGAACGGGCCGGCGCGACGGTCGAGCTGCTCGTCGAGCGCTTCTGGGTCCGGGACCGGTTCGTCGCCCGCGAGACGCACGGCGGCGCCGCGATCGACGTCGACAGCCTGCTCACGCTCATGCCGATCGTCCTGGGGCCGCTGCTCCCCGCCGAGGTGTTCGACGCCTGCGTCGAGCGCCTGACCACCGGCGGCTACCTCACCGACCACGGCGTCGCCACCGAGCCGGTCCACAGCGAGCCGTACGAGTCGGACGGCTACTGGCGCGGTCCCATCTGGGCGCCGACGATGATGCTGCTCGTCGACGGCCTCGCCCGCGGCGGGCGCCGCGAGCTGGCCCAGGACCTGGCCGGTCGGTTCGTCGCGACCTGCGCCGCGTCCGGCATGGCCGAGAACTTCGACGCCGTCACGGGAGAGGGACTGCGTGACCGCTCGATGACGTGGACGGCCTCCGTCTACCTGCTGCTCACGTACGGCGCGCCGTTCCGGCCGGCCCTCGGCAGCACCCTCGAGGGCGCGCGGGCATGAGCACCCGGTCGGCCGCCGTGCCCGTGACCCGGGCGCGGCGCGACGTTGCTAGGCTGACCGGGTCGCGACTGGCGCAGAGGTGGGTCACCACCGGGGAGCGACGCAGCTAGAGCGACGTCGGGTCGGACGCCTGGGCCCCGCGGTCACCCCACACCATCGGTGTGCGGTCGACAGACCGCGCACGCCGACTGCCGAGGAGACGCATGAGCGCCGAGAACACGCCCCTGCTCGACCAGAACCTGTCCCAGGTGGACCCGGAGATCGCCGCCGTCCTGGACGGGGAGCTCGCCCGCCAGCAGGGCACGCTCGAGATGATCGCCAGCGAGAACTTCGTCCCGCGGGCCGTCCTGCAGGCCCAGGGCTCGGTGCTGACGAACAAGTACGCCGAGGGCTACCCGGGCCGCCGGTACTACGGCGGCTGCGAGCAGGTCGACGTCGCCGAGAACCTGGCGATCGCCCGCGCGAAGGACCTGTTCGGCGCCGAGCACGCCAACGTCCAGCCGCACTCCGGCGCCACCGCGAACGCGGCCGTGCTGCACGCCCTCGCCACCGCGGGCGACCGCATCCTGGGCCTCGAGCTCGCGCACGGCGGCCACCTGACGCACGGCATGAAGATCAACTTCTCCGGCAGGCTCTACGACGTCGGCGCGTACGGCGTGGACCCGGACACCTTCCTCATCGAGCCCGAGGCGATCCGCCAGGCCGCGCTGAAGCACCGCCCGCAGGTCATCATC
>DAMBCY010000251.1:0-5964 GCA_032056255.1 Cellulomonas sp.
GCCGGCTGGGTGGACGGCCGGCCGGTGGACGCCGCCGGGAACGTCCTGTGGGTGACCTCCGTGCCGACCGCCGACGGCGACGGGTCGAACGGCGACATGCCCGCCTCGTCGATGTGCCAGGTCCCGTGGGGCACCGACCAGCTCGGCTTCGCCCAGTACCTGCGCTGCGACGCCGCCGACGCGCTGACCGCGCTGAACGACGCGTTCGCCGCGCAGTTCGGGGCGTCGCTGGACATGGACCTGACCTACCGGTCGTACGCGGACCAGGTCGCGATGAAGGCCGCGTTCGGCGGTCTCGCCGCGGCACCCGGCACCTCCTCGCACGGCCTCGGCACGGCGCTCGACGTGCAGGAGTGGCCCGAGACGTACGGCTTCGGCACCGCCCGGTACGACTGGCTGGTCGCGAACGGCCCGACCTACGGCTGGTACGCGCCCGCCCGGGTCCGCGAGGGCCAGCCCTACGCCGAGTACTGGCACTTCGAGTACGGACCGGGCCGGACGTCCTGACGCCGCAGCGCGAGGCGGGACCGCGCGCCCGTGTGGCACAGTGGCCGGACCCGGCGGTCGTGCACGGGGCGGCGACGGTGCCGCGCCCGGGCCGCCGCGCGACGGATGCCCAGGAGGCGCCTGCATGACCGCGACCGTGCCCGACGTGCCCGCTGTGCCCGACGTGCCGGAGAACCCGGCGACGCCCGCCACCGGCACCTCACCGCTGACCACCGCGCTCGCGCAGCTCTCATCCGCCGTGCACCTGCTCGGCTTCGACGAGGGGATGCACCAGATGCTCGCCACGCCCCGGCGCGAGCTGCACGTCGCCGTGCCGCTGCGCCGGGACGACGGCCGGATCGAGCTGCTGTCCGGCTACCGGGTGCAGCACAACATCTCCCGCGGCCCCGGCAAGGGCGGCCTGCGGTACGCGCCCGGCGTGGACATCGAGGAGGTCCGGGCGCTCGCCATGTGGATGACGTGGAAGTGCGCCGTCGTCGAGCTGCCCTACGGCGGCGCGAAGGGCGGCGTGGCGATCGACCCGCGCGGCTACTCGCAGGCCGAGCTCGAGCGCGTCACGCGGCGGTACACGTCCGAGGTGATGCCGGTCATCGGCCCGGAGCGGGACATCATGGCGCCGGACGTCGGCACGACCGAGCAGACGATGTCCTGGGTGATGGACACCTACTCGGTGAACTCCGGCTACACCATCCCCGCGGTCGTGACCGGCAAGCCGCTGGCCGTCGGGGGCTCGCTCGGCCGCGCCACCGCCACGTCGCGCGGCGTCGTGCACGTCACGGCCGCCGCCCTGGCCGACGCGGGCACGGACCTGTCCGAGGTGACCGCGGCGGTGCAGGGCTACGGCAAGGTCGGCTCGCACGCGGCGCGGTTCCTCGCGGAGGGCGGGGCGCGCGTCGTCGCCGTGTCCGACCAGTACGGCGGGGTGCACGCCTCCGGCGGGCTGGACGTCGCGGCGCTCACGGCGCACGTCGCCGCGACCGGTTCGGTCGTGGGCTTCGCGGGCGCCGACCCGATCGGGAACGCCGAGCTGCTGGCCCTCGACGTCGACGTGCTGGTCCCGGCCGCCGTGGAGGACGTGCTGGACGCGGACACGGCCCGCACCGTCAAGGCCCGCTGGGTCGTCGAGGGCGCCAACGGACCGACCACCGCGGAGGGCGACCGGGTGCTCGCCGAGCGCGGCATCACCGTGGTGCCCGACATCCTCGCGAACGCCGGCGGCGTGGTCGTCTCGTACTTCGAGTGGGTGCAGGCGAACCAGGCGTACTGGTGGACGGAGCGCGAGATCGAGGACCGCCTGGAGCACCGGATGCGCCAGTCCTACGCGGCGGTGGCCCAGCGCGCGCGGGCGGACGGGATCACGCTGCGCGACGCGGCCCTGGTCATCGGCGTCCGCCGCGTGGCCGAGGCCCACCAGCTCCGCGGTCTCTACCCCTGACCCGCCTCCCGCCCGGACCCGCTCGTCCCGGACCCGCCCGGCCCCGCCCCCGCCCCGCCACCACGCGCCGAGCGGGCGGAGAGTGCGCTCGAGCCGGCCGTGGGGCGACGTCCTCCGCCCGCTCGGTGGACGGGAGGGCGCGGCAGGGCGCGCGCGGACGCGGGAGGGCGGGTGCGCGCGGGTGCGGGTGCGCGCGGGTGCGGGTGCGCGCGGGTGCGGGTGCGCGCGGAAGGACGGACGGGTGCGATGATCGGGCGCATGGACGAGGTCGTCGGGCGCACGTGGCGGTTCACGGAGGTCGCGGGAGCGGCCGTGGGCGACGGGCCGGAGCGGGCGCACCCGGCGCTGACGTTCTCCGGCGACGGCCAGGTCTACGGGACGGGTGGCGTGAACCGGCTGCGCGGCACCTGGTCGTACGAGCACGGCGCGCTGACGTTCGGGCCGGTGGTGACCACCCTGATGGCCGGGACGCCCGAGCACATGGAGCGCGAGCGCGCGGTGCTGGACCTGCTGACCGGGCCGCTGGCGGTCGAGGTCGCCGACGGCGCACTGCTGCTCACGGACGGGTCGGGGCGGGTCAGCCGCCTGCTGCCCGCCCCGCCCGAGGAGTCCGAGGCCTGACCCTCAGTCCCGGGGCTGCCGCTCCGCCCACTCCGCGAGCTCGACGCGCGGACCGGTGTAGAATGGCACCTCCTCGCGCACGTGCCGGCGGGCGCCGGTGGCCCGCAGGTCGCGCATGAGGTCGACGATCCGGTGCAGCTCGTCCGCCTCGAACCCGAGGATCCACTCGTAGTCGCCGAGCGCGAAGGACGACAGGGTGTTCGCGCGGACGTCGGCGTAGTCGCGGGCCGCGTGGCCGTGCTCGCGGAGCATCTCGCGCCGCTCCTCGTCGGGCAGCACATACCACTCGTAGGACCGGACGAACGGGTACACGCACAGGTACGCGCGCGGCTCCTCGCCGGTGAGGAACGCCGGGACGTGCCCGCGGTTGAACTCGGCCGGCCGGTGCATCGCGGCGACCGACCAGACCGGGAGCAGGTGCGCGCCGAGGTCGCTCGCGCGCAGCCGGTGGAACGCCTCCTGCACGGCCTCGATCGTCGGCGCGTGCCACCAGACCATGAGGTCGGCGTCGGCGCGCAGCCCCGCGACGTCGTACCAGCCGCGGACCACGAGGCCCTCGGGCGCGTCCGGGCCGGTGAGGGCGGCCAGCGCCTCCTCGACGACGCGGGCGCGCTCGGCGGGGTCCGCCGGCAGGGCGGAGGCGGTCTCGAACACCGCGTACATCGCGTAGTGGATCGCGCGGTTGATCTCGTCGGCGACCTTGGGGCTGTGGCCGCCGACGGGGGCGCTGCTGCTGGTCATCGCGTGCGGGCTCCTTCGTGGGTGGGGTGCTCGTCGTCCTGCCCGGCGATCGTCGGCAGGCCCGTGTCGGTTCCGGCGCGCTGGAAGCAGCAGCCGACGGCGCACCGGTCGGGCCAGGCGCCGAGGCCGCCGACGGTCGGCCGCTCGGGGTCCTCGCCGCGCTCGGCCGCCGCCCGCTCCACGAGGAGGTCGACCAGGCCGGCGACGAACGGGGCGCGCGTGGATGCGGAGCCGGCGCGCACGGCGGTCATGCCGAGGTCCTTGGCGGTGGCCATCGCCTCGGTGTCGAGGTCGTAGGCGACCTCCATGTGGTCCGAGACGAACCCGATCGGCGACATGACGACGGCGGTGACGCCGGCCTCGGCCCGCTCGGCGAGCACGTCGTTCACGTCGGGCTCCAGCCAGGGCTGGGACGGCGGGCCGGACCGGGAGCAGAACGCCAGGCTCCACGCCGGCGCCGCGCCGAGGTCGGCGGCGACGAGCGCGGCGACCTCGCGGCAGGCGTCCTCGTGCTGCGCCAGGTACCCGGGGCGTCGCGCCGCGGACCCGGCCTCCATGGCCAGCGGGATCGAGTGCGTGACGAACAGCAGCGGGGCGTCGGCGACCAGGTCCGCGACCGGTCGGCCGCTCTGCCCCGCGAGGTCGGTGAACGCCTCGACGACCGCGTCCGCGTTCGCCCGCACGAACCCCGGGTGGTTGAAGTAGTGCCGGAGCTTGTCGACCTGGACGTCGGTCGCCGCCGCCTCCCCGAGCGCCGCGGCCACGTGCTCGCGGTACTGCCGGCAGCCGGAGTACGAGGCGTACGCGCTGGTGACCAGGGCGAGCACCCGCCGGGCGCCCGCGTCCCGCAGGCCGGCGAGCGCCGGACCGGTGTACGGGTCCCAGTTCCGGTTGCCCCAGGCCAGCGGCACGTCGGCGAGGCCGCGCGCGTCGAGCTCCGCGCGCAGCGCCGCGAGCAGGGCGCGGTTCTGGTCGTTGATCGGGCTGCGGCCGCCGAACAGCGCGTAGTGCTGACTGACCTCGACCAGCCGCTCCTCGGGGATGCCCTTGCCGCGGGTCACGTTCCGCATGAACGGCAGGACGTCCTCGGGCTTCTCCGGGCCGCCGAACGAGAGCAGGACCACCGCGTCGTACGGGGCGAGCGACGACGCCGTCACAGTGGGGGCAGACACCGTTCGATCATCGCACCGACGCCACCGCCGGCCGGACGGGAGGGGCGCCCGGCCGGGGTGACGTTGTCACGACGGGGCGTCAGATCAGCCCTTCACCGCCCCGCCGAGCCCGGCTCCGCGCAGGAACAGCCGCTGGAACACCAGGAACAGCAGCACGGGGATCAGCGTGGAGATCGCGAGCGCCGCCATCAGCACGCCGAGGTCGGTCGTCGCCTGCAGCGAGGGCAGGCGGACGGACAGCGGCTGGATGTCCGGGTCGCGCAGCACCAGCAGCGGCCACAGGAAGTCCTTCCACGACGCGATGACGGCGAAGACCGACACCACGCCGAGGATCGGCCGGCTCATCGGCAGCACGATCGACGCGAACAGCCGGAACGGCCCCGCCCCGTCGACGCGGGCCGCCTCGAACACCTCCCGGGGCAGGCTGTCGAAGAACCGCTGCATCAGCAGCACGTTGAACGCGCTCGCCCCGGCCGGCAGCCACACCGCCCAGTACGAGTTCATCAGCGACCGGCCCAGCAGCGGCGGGTCCAGGATCACCAGGTACAGCGGGACCAGCAGGACGACCGCGGGCACGAACAGGGTCGCGAGGACCGCGGCCTGCACCACCTTCGCGTACCGGGGTCGCAGCACGGACAGCAGGTAGCCACCCGTCGTCGCCACGAGGAGCTGGCTGGCCCACGACCCCGCCGCCAGCACGACGGTGTTGAGGAAGTACCGGCTGACCTGCACGTCGTTCCACGCCGCCGACAGGTTGTCCCACGCGATGCCGTTCGGGAACACCGCGAGCGGCGTGCGCAGGATGTCCTGCGTCGGCGTCACCGCGAACTTCGCGAGCAGCAGCAGCGGGCCCAGGCCGCACAGCACCAGCAGCGCGAGCAGGACGCCGTGCGACAGCCGCATCGAGCGGCGGACCAGGGGGCGGCGCCAGTCGGCCGACGACAGCGCGCCGCGGTCGGCCTCCTCGGGGCGCGGACCGCGCCGGCGTCGTCGCGCGGCCGCCGCGGCCGGGGCCCCGACCGGATCGGCCGCGGGCATCGCGGCGGCCGCCGACGCGGCCCGGGTGGTCGACGTCGTCATGACTGGCTCCAGGACCGGGTGAGGCGGAAGTACACGACGGACAGCACGGCCAGCACGACGGCGAGCATGAGGCTGAGCGCCGTCGCCGCGCCGTAGTCACCGCCCAGGCTCTGCCCGAACGCGTACCGGTAGACCAGCAGCAGCACCGTGATCGTCGCGTTCGCGGGGCCGCCGTCGGTGAACAGGTACGGCTCCAGGAACACCTGCGCGGTCCCGATGATCTGCAGGATGAAGGTGATGAACAGGACGCCGCGCAGCTGCGGCATCGTGACGTGCCAGATCTTGCGCCAGACCGACGCGCCGTCGACCTCCGCGGCGTCGTACAGCTCGCCCGGCACCGAGGTGAGCGCGGCCAGGTAGATGATGATCGTCCCGCCCGCAGCCGCCCACGTGGCCTCCAGGACCAGC
>DAMBCY010000252.1:0-5959 GCA_032056255.1 Cellulomonas sp.
GCGCTGCTCGCCCGGTTCAACCCCGTCGGGATGGTCGTCGGTGCGGTGCTCTTCGGAGCGCTGAACGCGGCCGGCTCGACCATCCAGCTGTTCGTGAACCTGCCCATCCAGCTCGTCGACATCCTCCAGGGCACCGTGATGATCTTCGCCGTCGTGCAGTTCGTGCTCCCCCGGCTGGCGCTGCGGCGCCGGCCGGTGACCCCCGAGGCGGTGATCGCGTGATCGACCAGATCATCGCCTCCGCGCTGACCCTGTCGGTGCCGCTGGTCCTGGCCGCGCTGGGCGGGGCCGTGCACCGGCAGGCCGGGGTGGTCGACATCGGGCTCGAGGGGCAGATGCTCGTCGGGGCGCTGCTGGCCGCGCTGGTCAGCGGCGGCACCGGGAGCTGGGAGCTGGGCGTGCTCGCCGGTGCGTGGGCCGGGGCGTTCGCGGGCTGGCTGATGAGCCTGACGATCACCCGGCTGCGGGCGAACGAGATCATCGCCGGGCTCGGGTTCAACACGGTCGTGCTCGGCATCATCGGCTACTGGCTCCGGGCGTCGCAGGGCGTGTCCGGCACGCTCCAGGTGGACGGCCTCGAGCGGCTGCCGTCGTGGACGGTCCCCGGCGTGGACGGCGTGCCGGTGCTCGGTGCGCTCGTGTCGGGCAAGAGCCCGCTGTTCTGGCTGGCGGTCGTCCTGGTGGGCGTCACGGCGTGGACGCTCGACCGCACCCGGTGGGGGCTGCGGGTGCGCGCGGTGGGGGCGTCCCCGGCCGCCGGGGCGTCCCTCGGGCTGCGCACCCGCGCGCTGCAGGACTCGGCGGGCACCGTGGCGGGACTGCTCGCGGGCCTCGGCGGTGCCGCGCTGAGCCTCGGTGCCGTCGGGCTGTTCAACGAGAACATGACGGCCGGCCGCGGCTTCGTCGCCATGGCGGCGTTCTACTTCGGCCGCGCCCGCCCGCTGCCGACCGCGCTCGCGTGCCTGCTGTTCGGCACGTTCGACGCGATCCAGGCGCGGTTGCAGATCGGTGGCGGCTACTCGGCGTCGCTGATCCAGACGCTGCCCTACGTGGCCGTCGTGGTGGTGCTCGCCCTGACCGGGATCCGGTCGAGCCGGCGGGTCGCGAGGGCCGCCGCATGAGCCGCACGACCCGTCCGTCCCCGTCGTCCTCGTCGCCTGCGTCCTCTGACCCGGAGGTGCCCGTGCCCGCCGACCGTCCGGTCACCGCGCTCGTCCTGGTGGACGTGATCGCGTCGTTCTTCGACCCCGCCCAGCCGAACCACTACCCGGGCGTGGAGCAGGTGCTCGAGCCGATGGCCGCGCTGCTGGGGCGGGCGCGGGAGCGCCGCGCCCTCGTGGTGCACGCCGTCGAGCGGCACCACCCCGGCCTGGCGGACTTCGAGTTCGGCAAGCTCCCGCGCCACCACCAGGCGGGCGAGCCCGACGCGGCGTACGTGCCGGGGTTCGAGCCGCTCCCGGACGGCTACGAGGTGGAGGTCACCAAGCGCCGGTTCTCCGCGTTCTACGCCACCGACCTCGACCTGCTGCTGCGCGAGCAGGGCGTGCGGCGGGTGGTGATCGCGGGGGTGAAGACCAACGTGTGCATCCGGGCCACCGCCCAGGACGCGTTCGCCGGCGGGTTCGAGCCGGTCGTGCCGCGCGAGGCGACCAGCTCGAACCGTCCCCACCTGGCCGAGGCGAGCCTCGAGGACATCGACCGCTACATGGGCCGGGTCGTCGACCTGACCACCGCGCTGGAGCTGCTGTGACGCGCGTGGTGGTGGTCGGCTACGCCAGCCTGGACCACGCGATGCAGCTCGGGACGTTCCACGGCCCGGACGCGACCAGCATCGTCACCGGTCGGCTGAGCGAGGAGTGGCCGCGCCCGGGCGGGATCGCCCACCACGTCCGGGCGCTGCACGCGTCCGGGGCGCCGGCCGACGTGCAGCCGGTGAGCTGGGTCGGGCCCGACGCGGGGGGAGCGGGCTGGACCCGCGCGCTGACCGAGGCGGGGGCGGGGACCACGGGGGTGCGCGTCGACGGCACCCGGACCCCCTCGTCCTACCTCATGTACACGGGCGACGGCGGCGCGGTGTGCGTCTTCGACCCGGCCGACTGCCACGCCGGCGCGCTGACCGCCGCCCAGCGCGACGTGGTCGCCACCGCCGACTGGTGCGTGCTGGCCGTCGCGCCGCAGCGGGCCACCCGGGACGTCCTCGCCCTGCTGCCGCCGGCCGCCCGCGTCGTGTGGGCCGTGAAGCACGACGCCGAGGCGTACCCGCCGGACCTGGTCGACGAGCTGCTCCGGCGCGCCGACGTCGTGAGCCTGTCCGCCGGGGAGCGTGCGTTCCTCGACCTGCCCGGTCGGCCGGTGCACGCCCGGGTGCGCCCCGGCGCGCTCGTGGTCGAGACGCGCGGCGCCGCCGGCGTGCACGCCCGGCTCGGCGACGCGGTGCACGACGTCGCCGTCCGCCCCGTGGCCGCCGTCGACACCACCGGGGCCGGCGACACCTTCGTCGCCACCCTCGTGGCCGGGCTGCTCGACGCACCCGCACCCCTCACCCTCGCCGCCGCCGGCCCGGCCCTCGCCGCCGCCGCCCGCGCGGCCACCGACCTGATCGCCTCGCGCGGCGACCGGCGCACGACGCCGGCGACGCGCCCCGCACCCACCGAGGAGTAGTCACTGTGTCGACAACGAACGCCTGGTACCTGCGCTGCGGCAGACAGGACGTCGCGGAGCGGGCGGTGCTCGTCGGGGACCGCGGCCGGGTCGCGATCGCGGCCGGGCTCATGCACGACGTCCACGTCCTCGGCGAGGACCGGGGGCTGACCACCGCCACCGGCACCTACGCCGGGACGCGGCTGACCGTCAGCGCCTTCGGCATGGGCGCGCCGATCGCCGCGGTCGTGATGCACGAGCTGGCCGACCTGGGCGTCCGGGAGTTCCTGCGGCTCGGCACCGTGATGACCGTCGGGGACACCCGGCTGGGCGAGCTGGTCGTGGCGCACGGGGCCGTCCGCGGCGAGTCCACGTCGGCCTCCTACCTCCCGGTGGAGTACCCGGCCGTCCCGGACCTGCCGCTCACCGCCCGCGTCGAGGCCGCCGCCCGCGCGGGGACCCGGCCCGTGCGCACCGGCATCTACGGCACCTTCGACGGCTTCTACACCCAGATGACCGACTCGGAGCCCGCCGTCACGTCCGTCCGGCGGGGTCGCGACGACCTCGCGCGCCGCGGCGTCGTCGCCACCGACATGGAGACCAGCGCGCTGTTCGTCGTGGCGCGGGCCCTCGGGGTCGCCGCCGCGTCGCTCTGCCTGGCCTCCGTGGACGGGGCCGACCAGCGCCGCATGGAGGGCACCGACCGCACCGACGCCGAGGCCGACCTGCTGCGCGCCGGGTTCGACGCGCTCGCGGCCTGAGCACCGACCCGACCGCACACCGAGAGGAAGCACCATGACCGAGCAGAAGCCCGTCCAGGTCACCTACCTGGACGACCTGATCGCCAAGATCGCCTGGGTGCGCGACACCCAGTCCGACGCCATCGCGGACGCCGGCCGGGTCTGCGCCGACGCCATCGCCGGGGACGGCCTGGTGTTCACGTTCGGCACCGGCCACGGCGGGTTCGCCGCGCTCGAGTCGTTCCCGCGCACCGGCGGCGTCACCGGGTTCCGGCCGATCGTGGAGAGCTCGATCGCCCTCATGCACCACGTGCTCGGTGACCAGGGCACCGCCCAGTACCGGTTCCTGCACACCCGGGAGGGCTACGGCCGGGCGATCCTGCGCTCGCACCAGATCAAGGACGGCGACGCGCTGATCCTGTTCTCGCACTCCGGGATCAACGCGGTGATCCTCGACATGGCCGTGGAGTTCGCCGAGCGCGGGCTGAAGGTGATCGCCGTGACGTCCGTGCCGCACTCCTCGCAGGTCGCCTCCCGGCACTCCAGCGGCAAGCGGCTGTACGAGATCGCGGACGTCGTGATCGACACCGGCATCCCGCTCGAGGACGCCTCCCAGCACATCGACGGCCTCGAGTACCCGGTCGGCCCGACCTCGACCTCCGTCGCCGTCGCGATGACCCACGCCATCAACGCCGCCACCGCGGCCGACCTCGTCGCCCGCGGCGTCCAGCCGATGATCATGGTCAACACGAACTCGAACCGCACCACCGAGGCGCACCTGCAGAACGACCGCAACTACGCCGAGCTGTGGCGCCGGCTGCGGTCGCGTGACTTCTCCGCGCCCCCGGTCACCGCCGGCACGGTGACGCCGGGCCTGGCGCCCGCCTCGCCCGTCAGCGCGGCGGAGGCCGAGTGAGCCCCGGACGCGACCGCCTGCTGTACCTCGACGGCGGCTGGCGGTCGTCGCGCGGCGGCGAGACCGTCGAGGTGCGCGACCCCGCCACCGGCGCGGTCGTCGGGACCACGCCCGTGGCGACGGCCGCCGACGTCGGGGCAGCCGTCGAGGCGGCGGCCCGCGCGTTCCCCGGCTGGGCGCGCACCGGGGCCGAGGAGCGCGGCGCCCTGCTGCGGCGCGCCGCCGACCTCGTCGACGAGCGGATCGCCGACATCGCCGACGCCCTCACCCGGGAGCAGGGCAAGCCGCTGCCCGACTCCGTCAAGGAGATCGCGTACTGCGCGACCGTGCTGCGGTACTACGCCGAGGAGGGCCCGCGCCTCGGCGGGACCCTGCGCCCGAGCGCGCGGGCGGACATCCGCTCGATCGTGACCCACGAGCCGCTCGGCGTCGTCGGCGCCATCGTGCCCTGGAACTACCCGGTGGACCTGTACGCCTGGAAGATCGGGCCGGCGCTCGCGGCGGGCAACACCGTCGTGGTCAAGCCGCCCGTCGAGACCCCGCTCGCCGTCGGGCTGCTCGTCCAGTGCCTGCACGACGCCGGCTTCCCCGCGGGCGTGGTCGCCGACCTGCCGGGCGCCGTCGAGGCCGGGCAGGCGCTCGCGACCCACCCGGACGTCGCGATGATCACCGCGACCGCGTCCACCCGCACCGGCCAGGCGCTCATGCGCACCGCCGCGGACACGATGAAGCGGCTGTCCCTGGAGCTCGGCGGGCAGTGCCCCTTCGTGGTCCTCGACGACGCCGACGTGGCGGAGGCCGCGGCCGCGGCGGCCCGGCGGTCGTTCTCGAACACCGGCCAGATCTGCATCGCGGTCAGCCGGGCGTTGGTGGCCGCCGCGGTGGCCGACGACTTCGTGGCCGCCCTCGCCGAGCACGCCCGGGCGATCACGCTGGGCCACGGGGTCGAGGCGGGGGTCACCAGCGGCCCCGCCACCACGCGCGGGGTGGTCGAGAAGACCCGCGAGCACGTCGCGGACGCCGTGGCGCGCGGGGGTCGCACGGTGACCGGAGGCGGGCCGGTGGAGCTCGCGGGCCTGGTGCCGGGGGCGTTCTTCGCCCCGACGGTGCTCGACCACGTGCCCGTCGACGCGCTCGCCATGACCGAGGAGACCTTCGGGCCCGCGGTCGCGGTGCACCGCGTCCGCGGCGGGGACGACGAGGCCGTGCGCCTCGCGAACGCCACCCCGTACGGGCTCGCCGCCTACGTCTTCGGCGGCGACCTCGACCGGGCGTGGGGCGTGGCCGAGCGGCTGCACGCGGGCGGGGTCGGGGTGAACATCAACGACATCACCGAGCTGCAGGCGCCGTTCGGCGGCTGGAAGATGTCCGGCTTCGGCCGCGAGCTCGGCACCGAGGGCCTGCTCGGCTTCACGCAGCCGCGTCACCTGCGGCTGCGCCGCCGGTCGCCGGGGAGCAGCGCCTGATGCGCGCGGCCGTGTTCGACGCGCCGGGCCGGATCGTGGTCGTCGACCGGCCGGACCCGGTGGTGGTCGAGCCGACGGACGCCGTGGTGCGGGTCACCGCGACCTGCGTGTGCGGGTCCGACCTCTGGTACTACCGCGGCCGGTCGCCCCGTGAGCACGGCCAGACCAGCGGGCGCGAGTTCGTCGGCGGGGTCGAG
>DAMBCY010000253.1:0-5951 GCA_032056255.1 Cellulomonas sp.
CGTCGACGAGGTCCGGGTCGCTCATGCGGGCCACGCCGCCCTGGGCGCGGATGTCCGCGGGGACCCGCTCGAGCGCCATGACGGCGACCGCGCCGGCGTCCTCGGCGATCTTCGCCTGCTCCGGCGTCACGACGTCCATGATCACGCCGCCCTTGAGCATCTCCGCCATGCCGCGCTTCACGCGGGCGGTGCCGACGGCCGGGGCGTCGGCGGTCGAGGGCTGGGTGGTGTCGCTGGTCACGATGACCTCACAGTTCGCACGAGGGGGCTGCTTCCGTCGTCCATCGTAGTCGCGGCCGGGCACGCCGCGACGACGGGTGTCCACGCCTCGGCGCGGGGTGTCACGAGGCCGGCGGGCGACCCGGCCGGCCGAGCGCCGCGGGCCACGCGTCGTCCAGCTCCAGGGTCTGCGGCATCGGCGCGCAGCCGGCCAGGCGCAGCGTCCGGACCGCCCAGCCGCGGCGCATCCGCTGCGCCTGGGCGACGGCCTCGTTGTGGAACCGCCGGGCCAGCTGCACCCGGTACCAGGCGTCGGCGAGCGCGTCGAGCAGCTCGTCCGCGCCGGGCTCCTCGCGCAGCCCGGCGACCTCGTCGGCGTCGGCGAGGGTCTCGCGCAGCGTGGCGGACAGCTCGCTCTCCACCAGGCCGCGGTCGACGTCCGACAGGGCCTCGCGCTCCGGGCCGCCGAGCTCGACGGGCAGCCGGGCGATCCCCTGGGTGCGCGGCGAGCCGGCGGCGATCGCCGCCCAGGACGCCTCGCCGACCAGCACGCTGCTCACCGGGTCGAGCACGCCGGACGCCGCGAGCGTGGACGCCGCGGACGCGCGCCGGAGCAGCTGCGTGTCGACGACCGCGCCGGACGCGGCGACCTTGCGGTGCAGCCGGTCGATCCGCGAGGCGGCCACCCAGGACCACCACGCGACCAGCAGGACGACCGCGACCACCAGGACCGCCGTCTCGGACCAGCTCATGCGCCCTCGTCACCTCGCAGCCGGCGCAGGTCCAGCCGGCGCGCGCCGCGGCGGGACGTCGGGTCCTCGCCCACGGGCGCCTCGCTGCCCTGCACCGCCATCTCGTACACCGTCAGGATCTCGTGCGTCACCGACGCCCAGTCGTACCGCCCCACGGCCGCCTCGCCCGCCGCCGCGACGTGCGCGCGGCGGTCGGGGTCGCCCAGCAGCTCGACGAGCGTGCGCGCCAGGTCGGCGGAGTCGCCGGTGCGGAACAGCACGCCCGCCCGCCCGTCGTCCAGCACCCGGCGGAAGGCGCCGAGGTCCGAGGCCACGACCGCCGTGCCGGCGCTCATCGCCTCGACGAGCACGATGCCGAACGACTCGCCGCCGGTCTGCGGGGCGCAGTAGACGTCCGCCGACGCGAGCAGCCGCGCCTTGTCCTCGTCGCTCACGCCGCCGAGGAACTCGACGGCGTCCGCGTCGTCGCCCAGCAGCTCGCGTGCCTCGTCCGGCCCGGTGTCGCCGCGTCCCGCGACCAGGAACCGCACGCCCGGGAACGCCCGGCGGACCTCCGGCACCGCGTCGAGCAGCACGGGCAGGCCCTTGCGCGACTCGTCGAGGCGACCCAGGAACACCACGGTCGGCGCCTCCGGCGTGCCGGTCCAGCGCGGGTCCGTCCCGGCGCGGGCGAACGCGTCGACGTACACGCCGTTCGGGATCACCACCGCGTCGCCGCCCAGGTGCTCGACCAGGGTGCGCCGGGCGTCCTCGGACACCGCGATCCGCGCGCTGATCTTCTCCAGCGACTGCCGGACCAGCGGGTAGGCGATCTGCAGCGACCGCGACCGCACCAGCGAGGAGTGGAACGTCGCGACGACGGGGCCGTCCGCGATCCACAGCGCGAGCATGCTGAGCGAGGGGGTGACGGGCTCGTGCAGGTGCAGCACGTCGAACTCCCCCGCCTCCAGCCAGCGCCGCACGCGCGCGGCCGTCAGCGGCCCGAAGGTCAGCCGGGCGACCGCGCCGTTGTAGCGGACGGGCACCGCGCGGCCGGCCGAGGTCATGTACGGCGGGATCGGCGTCTCGTCGTCGGCGGGCGCGAGGACGGACACGTCGTGCCCGCGCGCGATCAGCGCCTCGGCGAGGTCCCGGATGTGGAACTGCACGCCGCCGGGGACGTCGAAGGAGTACGGGCACACGATGCCGATCCGCAGCGGCCGCGCCGGGCCGGCCGCACCGGCGGTGCCGCTCGTGCAGCCGGTGGGCGCGCTCACGACGCCGCCTCCTCGGCCGCCAGGGTGCGGGCGTACCGCTCCGGGTCCAGGTCGGCGACGAACACCTTCTGCAGCATGTGCCAGTCCTGCGGCGCCCGGGCGATCCCCGCGGCCAGGTCGTCCACCCACGCCTGCGTCAGCGCCGCGACCCGTGCGGCCCGCGGCACGTCGTCCGGGACGGTCAGCAGCCGGCCGAAGTCGATGACGATCCCCCACGACGTCCCGGCGGCGCGGCGCCGCTCCCCGGTGAGCCGCTCGTAGGTGATGGCGGTCGCGCACAGCGGCGCACCCGTCGCGACCGCCAGCGCCGCCGGACCGGCGGCGACGCGCGCGCGCTCGCCGAACAGGTCCACCTCGACGCCGCGGGCCGTGAGGTCGCGGTCGGCGAGCAGGGGGAGCAGGCCCCCGCCCGGCCCCCGCACGGCACGCACGAGCTCGCGGAACACCCCGCCGCCCGGACCGGACAGCGCGATGATCTCCAGGCCGAGGCCCTCGCGGAACGCCAGGAACTCCTGGAACAGCGCCTCCGGCTTCAGCCGCTCCGCGACGGTCACCGTGCGGCCGAGGTTGCGCACGGCCCACGCACCCGCGAGGTCCCAGTTGCCCAGGTGGCCGAGCGCCAGGACGATCATCCGGTCCTCGGCGACCGCCGCGCGCACGGTGTCCGCGTTGACCACCCGGACCCGCGCGTCGATCTGCTCCGGGCGCGCACCGACCAACGCGAACGCCTCCCCGAAGTACCGCATGTAGGACCGCATGCCGTGCAGCGCGAGCCGGCGGACCTCCGCCGGGCTCGCCTGCGGGCGCACCCGGCGCAGGTTCGCCTCGAGCTGGCGCACCCCGCCGCCGCGCAGCAGCCACACGACGTCGGCCACGAGGCGGAAGACGCCGCGCACCACCGGGTCGGGCACCGCGCCCGTGACCCGCCAGGCGAACGCGTACGCCCGGGCCACGTCCGGTCGCCTCACGCCGTCCCCCTCGCCTGGCGCCGCACCGTCGCCATGCGCTGCACGATCGTGACGAGCGACGCGACGGCGAGCAGGCCGAGGACCACGACGAGCACGACCTGGGGGACGCCGAGGCCGACGAGCGCCGTGGCGACCAGGACGGTCGCGAGCCGGTCCGCGCGCTCCGCGACGCCGACGGCGGCCGTCATGCCCAGCCCCTCGGCGCGGGCGCGGGCGTACGGGACGATCGACCCGAGCACCAGGCACGCGAGCGCGGCGCCCACCCCCCAGACGGAGTCGCCCTCCCCCACGAACCACAGCACGAGGCCGGCGAAGATCGCGGCGTCCCCGAACCGGTCGAGCGTCGAGTCGAGGAACGCGCCCCACGGCCCGGACCGTCCCGAGCGCCGGGCCATCACGCCGTCGAGGGAGTCGGTGAGCGCGAAGAACGCGATCACCAGGCTCGCCGCCAGGAAGTGGCCGGCGGGGTAGAGCCACAGCGCGGTCGCGACCACCAGGACGGTCCCCGTGATCGTGACGGCGTCCGGGGACACGCCGCGCTTGAGCAGCGCGTCGGCCACGGGCGTGAAGATCCGCGTCATGGCGCCGCGCAGTCGGTTCAGCACGGGCGGTTCATCCCTTCTCGTCGCGGGGGGTGCCGGCGGGGTCGGCGGACGTCGTGCCCGGGCCGGGCCAGCCCGCGGCGAGGCGCGCACGGGTGTCGGACAGCAGCTCGGGCAGCGCCCGGGTCCGGCCGACGACGGGCAGGAAGTTCGCGTCGCCCGGCCAGCGGGGCACCACGTGCTGGTGCAGGTGCGCCGCGATCCCGGCGCCGGCGACACCGCCCTGGTTCATGCCGATGTTGAAGCCGTGCGGGGCGCTGACCGCGCGCAGCACCCGCATCGCGGTCCGCGTGAGGTCGGCGACCTCGACCACCTCGGCCCCCGTGAGGTCCGTGTAGTCGGCCACGTGCCGGTACGGCACGACCAGCACGTGGCCGCCGTTGTACGGGTACAGGTTGAGCACCACGTACGCCGCGCGGCCGCGCGCGACGACCAGCGCGTCCTCGTCCGTCAGCGACGGCGCGCGGCAGAACGGGCACCCGTCGCCGGCGGCGTCGTCGTCCGGCTTGTTCTCGCCGCCGATGTACGCCATCCGGTGCGGGGTCCAGAGCCGGCCGAAGCCGTCGGGCACACCGGCGAGCCGCGTCTCGTCGACCACGGCGTCCTCCGTACCCTCCATCCGGGCGTCCCCGGCCACGGGATCGGTCACCCGCTCAGACCTGTGCGTGCTCGCGGACCGCGGCGACGACGCGCGCGACGGCCTCGGCCACCGGCACGCCGTTGTCCTGCCGTCCGTCGCGGTACCGGAACGACACCGCGCCGGCCTCCGCGTCCTCGCCACCGGCGATCAGGACGAACGGGACCTTCTGCGTGCTCGCGTTGCGGATCTTCTTGCCGAACCGGTCGGAGGACCGGTCCAGCTCCGCACGGACGCCCTGCGCCCGCAGCTGCGCGACGACGTCCTCGAGGTACGCCTCGAACGGCTCGGCCACCGGCACGGCGAGCACCTGGACCGGCGCGAGCCACGCCGGGAACGCGCCCGCGTAGTGCTCGGTCAGCACGGCGAAGAACCGCTCGATCGAGCCGAACAGCGCGCGGTGGATCATCACCGGACGCTGCCGGGTGCCGTCGGCGGCCGTGTACTGGAGGTCGAACCGCTCCGGCAGGTTGAAGTCGAGCTGGATGGTCGACATCTGCCAGGTCCGGCCGATGGCGTCCTTCGCCTGCACCGAGATCTTCGGGCCGTAGAACGCGGCGCCGCCCGGGTCCGGGACGAGCTCCAGGCCGGACTCCGTGGCCACCTGGCGCAGCGTCTCGGTGGCCTCCTCCCACGCGGAGTCCTCGCCGACCGACTTCTCCGGGTTGCGGGTGGACAGCTCCAGGTAGAAGTCGTCCAGCCCGTAGTCCTTGAGCAGGTCGAGGACGAAGGTCAGCAGGCTGGTCAGCTCGCCCTTCATCTGCTCGCGGGTGCAGTAGATGTGCGCGTCGTCCTGCGTGAAGCCGCGCGCGCGGGTCATGCCGTGCACCACGCCGGACTTCTCGTACCGGTACACCGTGCCGAACTCGAACAGCCGCAGCGGCAGCTCGCGGTACGAGCGTCCCCGGGAGTCGAAGACCAGGTTGTGCATCGGGCAGTTCATCGGCTTGAGGTAGTAGTTCTGCCCCTGCTTGGTGACGTTGCCGTCGGCGTCCCGCTCCTCGTCCAGCTGCATCGGGGGGTACATGCCGTCGGCGTACCAGTCCAGGTGCCCGGAGATCTCGAACAGCTGCTGCTTGGTGATGTGCGGGGTGTTGACGAACGAGTACCCCGCCTCGACGTGCTTGCGCCGGGAGTACTCCTCCATCTCCATCCGGATGATGCCGCCCTTGGGGTGGAACACCGCCAGCCCGGAGCCGATCGCGTCCGGGAAGGAGAACAGGTCGAGCTCGGTGCCCAGGCGGCGGTGGTCGCGGCGCTCGGCCTCGGCGACCCGGTCCAGGTACGCCCTCAGCTCGTCCTTCGTCGGCCACGCGGTGCCGTAGACGCGCTGCAGCTGCGGGTTCTTCTCCGACCCGCGCCAGTAGGCGGCGGCCGAGCGGGTCAGCTGGAAGCCGTTGCCGAGCAGCCGGGTGCTGGGCAGGTGCGGGCCACGGCACAGGTCCTGCCAGACGACGGTCTCGGTCTCCCGGCCGGCGCCGCGCACGTTCTGGTAGTAGGTCAGGCCGCCCTGGCCG
>DAMBCY010000254.1:0-5945 GCA_032056255.1 Cellulomonas sp.
CCTCTCGGTGGCCGACCCGGACCCCCGGCCCGACGACCTGTTCGACGCCCTGCGGGTGACCCTGTCCGAGGACGGGACGACCCTCGCCGACGGCTCGGCCCGTGACGTCCTGGTGACGCTGCCGGGCGACCTGGCGCCGGACGGCGACCAGGCCCGGGTGATCGATGTCCTGGTGAGCCTGCCGGCCACCGGCGACGACCGCTGGGCGGGTGCCCGCACCGGTGTGCAGCTCGTCCTGGCGGGAGCGACCCGATGAGCCGGCACGTCCGCCGTCACGACCCGCGGGTGCGGTCGACGGCTGCCCGCACCGCCGCGCTCGGGACCCTCGTCGCCCTCGTGGCGGTCGTGGGGACCGCGGCGACGCACGCCGCGTTCACCGACTCC
Source organism: Cellulomonas sp. (assembly GCA_032056255.1). Classification (GTDB taxonomy): domain Bacteria; phylum Actinomycetota; class Actinomycetes; order Actinomycetales; family Cellulomonadaceae; genus Cellulomonas. The sequence continues at coordinate 385 of DAMBCY010000254.1, forward strand.
TCGACGGCCGACCTCGGCGTCGTGGGCGGGTCGTACGAGCTCGCCCTGGTCGGTCCGGACGGCGAGCTGGTCCCGGGGGACCCCGACCCGCTGGTCGTCGACCTGACCGACGTCGAGCTGGACGCGCGGACCGCCCTCGAGGTCGGCGTGGTCACGACCACGCCCGCGACCGGTCCGGTCACGCTGACCATCCGCAACGCCCGCGCGGAGGCGCTGCCGACCGATCCCGGCACGACCGGACCGGGCGCCGAGCCGTTCGAGGTCGCCCTGTTCACCGTCTCGGTGGACGGCGAGACGGTGCTGGAGTCCGTGCCCGGGTCGGATCTGGGCCCGGTCGTGATCGACGACTGGGAGACCGGGGTGCCGCGCCCGATCCGGGTCGCGGCGGCCCTGCCGCCCGCACTCGGCAACCCCTACTTCTCCGGCAGGGCGATGGTCGTCGACCTGCAGCTGGACGGGAGCACGTCATGAGGACCCTGCCCGCCGTGCTCGCGTTGTCCCTGACCACGGTCCTGGCCGTGCCGGGCGGCGCGTCCGCCGCGACCACGCCCGAGCCTGCCCTGCTGGTCGACGGCCGGACCACCTCCGCGCAGCTGTCCGTGCCCTTCCCCGGGCACAGCACGACCTTCGACCTCGTCGCGCACGCGACCACGGGCGCACCCGCGGACGTCGCCCTGCTCGTCGACGGCGGCAGCGGACCACTGGCCGACGGCGCGCAGGCGCTGCAGCTGGAGCTCACCGACGAGGCCGGCGAGGTCCTCGCCGCCGGGACCGCCACCGAGCTCGCCGCCGCGCCCATCGCCCTCGGGACGCTCGGGGCCGACCCCCTGACGTTGCGCGGCACCGCCAGCCTGCCCGCCACCGCCGGGGACGAGATGCAGGGCGTCGGCATGAGCCTGCAGTTCACCCTGGTCGCGAGCGACGCCACGCCCGCCGCCGGCCCCGCGGGCCTGGCGCTCACCGGCGCCCAGCCGCTGGTCGTGGCGGTGCTCGCCGCGGTCCTGGCCGCCGTCGGTGCGCTCGTGCTCGCCGCACGGCGCCGTCGCGGGCGGGAGGACGCATGAGCACCCCTCGCCCGGTGCGGCTGCTCGCCGCTGCCGCCGCCGTCCTCGCCCTGACCGCGCCGCTGGCCGTGCAGGCCACGAGCGCCGCCTACACCGACCGCGCCACGGCCACCACCGACTCCTTCACCTCGCCCACGACGCGGTTCGTGCCGCAGCAGACGTACCTCGCCGGCACCGGCACGGCGCTCCAGGACGACGGCACCATCGCGGTGTGGGGCTACCGGGGCAACGGCCTGTCCGGCACCGGGGTGACGACGGTCGCGGACGCCGCCACCATCAGCCTCGTCACCCTGCCTGCCGACGACCACCCCGAGGGCCGGCGTCGAGCCGTGCGCCTGGCGGGGGCGAGCCTGGACAACTACTACCCGAGCGACGCGAACTTCAGCGGGATCGCCGCCCTGTCCGACGACGGTCGGGTGTACACGTGGGGCGGCAACCAGACCGTCAACATCATGGGGCGGCCCGCCACGCCCGTGCCGTACAACCGGCCCGGGCAGGTCGACATCCCCGGGACCGTGGTCGACCTCGTCTCCAGCGCCTCGGTGTTCATGGCGCTGACCGACACCGGCGACCTCTACACCTGGGGCTACCCCCAGGGACGCGGCGTCACCGGGCAGGGCACCCTCACCGCGAGCAGCAGCACACCGACCCGCATCCTCACCGGCGTGCACTCCATCGGCGCCGGGGTCTGGAACGGGTGGGCGATCCGCGGCGACACCGTGCCGGGAGACGCCTCCACCGGCGTGCTGTGGTGGGGCTGGGCGAACAGCGCCGGCGCCTACGCCGGCTCGCCCTCCGGGGACAACACCATCGCCAGCGTCGCCACCCCCACCCAGTCCGTGGCGCTGTCCTCCCGCACCACCAGCGGGTGCGCGACCGTGGGCGTGGTCGCCGGGTCGGCGGAGGACACCTGCGGGATCCAGCGCCTGACCGGCCACTACTACGGCAGCCAGGCGGTCCTCGCCGACGGCACCCTGCTCACCTGGGGCAACCCCGTCGAGTGGGGCACCGCTCGCGCGCCCGGTTCCACCGCGGCGCAGGACAACACCCCGACCGCCATCACCCTGGCCCCCGGCGTGGGCGCCGTGCGGGTCGCCACCACCGAGGACTACGTCCTGGTCCTCGGCAGCGACGACCACGCGTACGTCTGGGGGCGGTACTCCTACGCCCGCGGTGTCGACCCCACGACGGGCCAGGTCTCCGCGACGAACATCCGCGAGCCGCAGCGGATGACCGCCCTGGGACCGGTCGAGCAGATCGCCGGCTTCGGGTACACCGGGGCGGCGCTGCGCGCGGACGGCACGCTCGTGCTGTGGGGCGGCACCATCCAGGGCGGCAGCGACAACTCGCGCCTGGCGGTGCGGGACAGCTTCGCGACGACCTCGATCACCACGAGCAGCGCCCGCCCCCTGACCGACCTGGTGATGCCGGGGACCCGGGCGGCGGTGTCATGAGCCGCCACGTCAGCCCCCGCCGTGTCCGCCGGAGCGCCACGCCCTGGGGACGCCCCCGGCTCGCGGTCGCGGTCGCCGCGGCGGCCGTGCTGGCCGGCACCGCGGCCGGCACCACCGTCACCTCGGCGGCGTTCACCGACACGGCTCGCCTCCAGCTCGGCGGCTCCGGGATCGGGTCCGACGCGGTCTTCGGCATCGTGCTGGTCGACACCGACGAGGTCGCGCGGACGGCGCCGGCCACCGAGCCCCTGGCCGTCCCCGTCCCGGGAGCCGACGCTCTCGTCCCGGGACGCACCGTCGAGGTGACCGTGCACGTCGCGAACAACCACCCGGTGCTCGCCGCCGACCTCACCGCGCTCGTGACCGCGGAACCCGTCGCCGGCACGCCGGACATCACGGGGCACCTGCGGGTGACGATCCTCGACGCCACCGGGCAACCGGTCCTCGGCAGCGGCGACCCCGCAGCGGGTGCCGTCCCGGGCACCCCCGCGACGCTCGGCACGCTCCCGGCCCGCGGCGAGCAGCCCGTCGCGGACGCCGCGCCCTGGACGCCGGGTGCCGAGGCGTCGGACCAGACCTACCGGGTCCTCGTGCACTACCTCGAGGACCCCGCCACCGCCGAGCTCAACGGCGGTCAGGCCCACCTCGCGGTGCAGCTCGCCGCACAGACGACGGACGTGACGACATGACCACCGCCCTGAGCGCCGCGCCACCCACCACCCGCCGCTCCCGGCGCGCCGCGACGTCGCGAGGTCGTACTGCACCCGCCGGCCGGCGCGCGACCCGGGTCCTGCGCGGGGCGCAGCGCCTCGTGCTCAACCCGGCCGCCGTGCTCGGGGGAGTCTCGATCGTCGTCGCCGTCGCGTGCCTGCTGCTCGGCGTCCGGCCCGCCGTGGTCGTCTCCGGCTCGATGGCCCCCGGCATCCCCGTCGGGTCCCTCACCGTCGCCCGCACGCTGCCCGCGGACCGGGTCGAGGTCGGCGACGTCGTGACGGTGCCGCGCACCACCGGGCAGGGGCTGGTCACCCACCGTGTCATCGAGACCGCGCCCGGGCCGGACGCCGGCTCCACCACGCTGCGGCTCCAGGGGGACGCGAACGCCGAACCCGATGCGCTGCCCTACGTCGTCACCGAGGCCGGGCAGGTGCTCGGCACGATCCCGTCCGTCGGGTACGCGGTCCTGTGGCTGCAGCAGCACCTGCTGGCCGCCGTCGCGGCCCTGCTCGCGGTCTTCGCGTTCGTCGCCTACCCGACCCGCGAGAGCGGGAGCTGAGCTGCGTACCCGGCTGGCGGGCAGCGTCCCGCGCGACCCGAGGGCGGGGCCGCGAGCGCGCCCGGCCCACCCACGAGGGAGGACCGATCGGTGACCGGACCCGAGACGGGGGCGCGCCGCTGCCTCCGCCCGCTTCCCGGCGGGAGCCGGTCCCGCGGCGAGCGGGCCGTCGACGCCGCCGGGGCCGAGATCGCGGTCGCCAAGGTCAGCCGCACCCCGGGGATCGACAGCGCCGCACGGCGCGGCCCCGCGGGGGAGGCCGAGGGCGCGGTGCCCGGTGACCCGCGGTCGCGCCGCAGCGCCTCCGGTCCGATGACCCGCGCCCCGGGAGCGGACGGCGCGGACCGCCCGCGCTGCACCCCGGGCGGGGAAGCGGGGGCCGCCGCCGGATGTGCGGCGGACCGGGCACGTCGCGGCGCCGGCTGAGCGCCGGACCGACGGGTCCACCGGGCAGCAACACCGGACGAGAGGAGGAAGGGCCTCATCTTCCGTGATTGAAACGATTCATCCCCGGCGTCCCCGACGCCCCGCGTCGACCTCGGCACCACCCGACCTCGGCACCACCGAGGGAGCACATCCGGAGCGACCATCGCCGGCCTCTCGTCACCGTCGACGAAAGAGATCTGCGCATGAGCACCACCTCACCCAACGCGGCAGGCGACGACGCCACCGCCGGGCGACGCGACCCGAAGCGCGCCGCCATGAGCGGCTGGATCGGCAGCGCGCTGGAGTACTACGACTTCGCGCTGTACTCCCAGGCCGCGGCACTCGTCTTCCCGACGATCTTCTTCGCCAAGGGCAACCCGACCGTCGCGATCATCGCCTCGCTGGCGACCTACGCCGTCGTGCTCGGCGCCCGATCGGCGCCGTCGTGCTCGGCGCCTGGGGCGACCGCCGCGGACGCAAGGACGTCCTGGTCTTCGCGATGCTCCTCATGGGCTTCTCGACGCTCGCCGTTCCATCCTCGCCACCGGCGTGATGCTGCCGCTGTCGATCGTCCTGGACGACGCGCACTTCGAGAGCTGGGGCTGGCGCGTGCCGTTCCTGCTCAGCGCCGTGGTCGTCGTCGCCGGCTACCTGATCCGCAAGCGCGTGCAGGAGCCGCCGGCCTTCCAGGCCCAGTCGGGCCGGGACAAGCGCCCGCTGCCGGTCGTCGAGCTGCTGCGCGCCTACCCGTGGGTCGTCGTGCGGTGCATCCTCATGACCTTCACCAACGTGATCGGCATGGCCACCCTGGTCTTCGGCGTCTCGTACGCCACGCAGGAGGGTTACGGCATCGGCTTCTCCACGAGCGACTTCCTCTGGGTGACCCTGGTCGCCAACGTCACCGCCGTGGCGACCATCCCGCTGTTCGGGGCGCTGTCCGACCGGATCGGCCGGCGGACGTTCCTGGTCGTGGGCGGCCTCGGCGGCGGGCTGCTGTCCGGGGTGTACCTCTGGGTCGTCCAGCAGGCCCAGCTCGCCCTGGTGTTCGTCATGGTCGTCCTGGTGCAGGGCATCTTGTTCCAGATGTGGAACGCCACGTTCGCGACGTTCTTCCAGGAGCAGTTCCCCATGCGGGTGCGCGTCACCGGCTTCGCGGTGTCGCAGAACATCGGCCTCATGCTCGCGGCGTTCTTCCCGACCCTCTTCACCGCGATCGCGCCGCCGGGCTCGGACGACGTACCCCTCGTCATCGGGGCCACGACCTTCGCCATCACGCTGGTCGCCGCGATCGCCACCCTGCTGACCCGCGAGACGAAGGGCACCTCGCTCGCGGACCTCGAGGGC
>DAMBCY010000255.1:0-5907 GCA_032056255.1 Cellulomonas sp.
CCCCGCCGCGCGCAGCTGCCCCTCGCTCAGCACGGGCTACGGGGCCGCCACGACCGCCGTGTCCGTCGCGTCCGACCTGACCGGCGGGCTGATGAACCGCTTCCGCACGCTGCCGGTGCGGCCCGTCGCCGCACTGACCGGGCACGTCGTCGAGTCCGTCGTGCGCAACGCCGTGTCCACCGCACTGGTCGTGGCGGTGGCCTTCGCCGCCGGGTTCCGCCCCACCGCCGGACCCGCGCAGTGGCACGCGACGGCCGGCCTCGTGCTGCTCTACGTGCTCGCGCTGACCTGGGTGGCCGTCTGCATCGGCATCGTGTCGTCCGGGCCGGAGGCCGCGAACGGCTTCACCTTCGCGATCATGTTCCTGCCCTACGTGTCCTGGGCGTTCGTGCCGCCCGAGTCGATGCCCGCCGTGCTGGAGGCCGTCGCGACCTACCAGCCGGTCACGCCGGTCACGGACACGGTGCGGGCGTGGCTCACGGGCGCACCGGGCGGGCAGCCGCTCGCCGCGGTCCTCTGGTGCGCGGGCCTGCTGCTCGTCACCCGGCTGGTCGCGGCCCGGCTGTTCCGGCGGCGCGCGGCGCGGTGAGGCCGGTGGGGCGCGGCGCGGTGAGGCCGGTGGGGCGCGGCGCGGTGAGGCCGGTGGCGCCCGGCGTGGCGCACGACACGCCCGTGGTCGTCCCCCGGCACCCCGCCGGGGGTGACCGCGGGCGTCGTCGGTGGTGGGATGGGGCGATGACCTCGCGACAGCCCGCACCGGCGACCGGCCCGGGCGCGGTCACCACCGCGGGCTTCGCCGCCGACGCCGACCGCCGCACCGTGGCGGACCTGCGCGCCGCCGGCGGGCTGAAGTGGTCGCTGTTCCCCGAGCAGATCGGCGCGTTCGTCGCCGAGGCCGACTTCGGCACCGCCCCGGCCGTCCGGGACGCCCTGCGCGCCGCGGTCGACGGCGAGCGGTTCGGCTACCTGCCGCCGGCCGTGTCCGACGCGATGTCGGCCGCCTACGCCGCCTGGTCGGCGGAGCGCTACGGCGTCGGCGTCGACCCCGCGCACGTCCGGCCGGTCGCCGACGTGATGGCCGCCTTCCGCGCGACCGTCCGGCACTACACCGCGCCGGGCTCGGCGATCGTGCTGCCGACACCCGCCTACATGCCGTTCCTCACCGTGCCCGCGACGCTCGGGCGCCGCGTCGTCCAGGTGCCGCTGGTGCGGGACGGCGACCGGCTCGTGCACGACCTCGACGCGATCGGCCGGGCGCTCGCCGACGGCGGCGGGCTGCTCGTCGTCTGCAACCCGCACAACCCCACCGGGCGGGTGCTCGACGCCGGCGAGCTGCTCGGGCTGGCGCACGTCGCCGACGCCCACGGCGCCCGCGTGTTCGCGGACGAGATCCACGCCCCGCTCGTCTACCGCGGTCGCCGGCACGTGCCCTACGCGTCCGTTGGCCCCGTCGCGGCGACGCACGCCGTCACCGCGACCTCCGCGTCGAAGGCGTGGAACCTCCCGGGGCTGAAGTGCGCGCAGCTGGTCCTCGGCGGCGACGCGGACGCCGCGCGGTGGCGCGAGGTCGGCGAGGAGCACGAGCACGGCGCCTCGACCCTCGGCGTCCTCGCGAGCACCGCCGCGTACACCGCGGGGGGACCCTGGCTCGACGCCCTCCTCGACTACCTCGACGGCAACCGGGTGCTGCTCGCCGACCTGCTCGCCGAGCACCTGCCCGGCGTGCGGTACCGCCCGCCCGAGGGCACGTACCTCGCCTGGCTGGACTGCCGCGCCCTCGGGCTCGGCGACCGCCCGGCCCGGCACCTCGCCCGCGGCGGGGTCGCCCTGACCGACGGACCGGCCTGCGGCGACGCCGGGCGCGGGTTCGTCCGCTACACCCTCGCCACCCCGCGCCCCGTGCTGCGCGACACCGTGCACCGCCTCGCCGCCGCGGTGCGCACCGGCTGACGCCCGGCTCGCGTCGACCCCCGCACGCCCTGCCTGCCACCACCCGAGGAGGCCCCGTGTCCGCCCCGTCCCCGACGAACCCCGTGCACGACCCCGCCGCCGTCCCGGGTGCGCCCGGCAGCGCGCTGACCGTCGAGGCCGCCGGCGTCGACGTCATCGCCGACCGCGACCGCAAGGGCACCCCGCGCCAGCTGTTCTGGCCCTGGTTCGCCGCCAACGTCTCCGTGCTCGGCCTGTCCTACGGCGCCTGGGTGCTCGACTTCGGCGTCTCGTTCGGGCAGGCGGTCGTCGCCAGCGTCGTCGGCATCGTGTTCTCCTTCCTGCTCTGCGGGTTCGTCGCGCTGGCCGGCAAGCGCGGCTCGGCGCCCACGATGGTGCTGTCCCGCGCCGCGCTCGGCGTGCAGGGCAACCGCGTCGCCGCCGTGCTGTCCTGGCTGCTCACCGTCGGCTGGGAGACCATCCTCACCGCGCTCGCCACCCTCGCGACGGCGACCGTCGTGGAGGCCCTCGGCTGGGGCGGCGGCAGCGGGGTCCAGGTCGTCGCGCTCGTGGTCGTCGCCGCGCTCATCATCGCGGGCGGCGTGTTCGGCTTCGACCTCATCATGCGGATGCAGACCGTCATCACGGTCGTCACCGCCGTGCTCACCGTCGGCTACGTGCTGCTGGTGCTCGACCACGTCGACACGGCGGCCGTCACGGCCCTGCCCGCGGGGACGTCGCAGGCGTTCATCGGGGCCCTGGTGTTCATGATGACCGGGTTCGGCCTCGGCTGGGTCAACATGGCCGCCGACTACTCCCGCTACCTGCCGCGGCACACCTCCGGTCGCGGCGTGGTGGCGTGGACGACGTTCGGCGCCTCGCTCGCCCCCGTCGTGCTGCTCGTGTTCGGCCTGCTGCTGGCCGGGTCGGACCCCGAGCTGCGCGCCGCGATCAGCGGCGACCCGATCGGCGCCCTCACCACGATCCTGCCGACCTGGTACCTGGTGCCGTTCGCGGTCGTCGCGGTGGCGGGCCTGGTCGGCGGGGCGGTGCTCGACATCTACTCGTCCGGGCTCGCGCTGGTCTCCACCGGCCTGCCGGTCTCCCGGCCGGTCGCCGCCGGCATCGACGGCGTCATCATGGTGCTCGGCACCGTCTACATCGTGTTCGGGTCCGACACCTTCTTCGGCGTCTTCCAGGGCTTCCTCATCACCCTCGGCGTCCCGATCGCCGCGTGGGCGGGGATCATGCTGGCCGACGTCCTGCTGCGCCGCCGCGACTACGACGACCTCGACCTGTTCGACCCGCGCGGCCGCTACGGGCGCGCGGCCGGGGTGCCGCTCGGGCTGCTCGCGCTCGGCACCGTGCTCGGCTGGGGGCTCGTCACCAACGCGTCCGCCGCGTGGCTGTCCTGGCAGGGGTACCTGCTCGGCGCGTTCGGGCTCGGCGGGCGGGACGGCGCCTGGGCGTACGCGAACCTCGGGGTGCTCGTGGCGCTGGTCGTCGGGTTCGGCGGCACGCTCCTGCTCCGGCGCGGCGCGGTGCGGCGGCAGGAGGCGCTGCCGCCGTCCGGCGCTGCCGACGCCGGGGACGCGGGCGCCGCGGCGACCGGGGTCGCGCGGTGACGGGGGCGGGCCGGGCGGGCGCCACGGCCGGCTCGACGCCCGGGCGGACCGTGCTCGTGGTGATCGACATGCAGCCCGTGTTCGCCGACGACGGCAGCCCGTGGGCAGCGCCCCGGTTCGGCGAGGCGCTGCCCGTCGTCCGGTCGCTGGCCGAGACCGCGGGCACCGGCCGGACCGTGTTCACCCGCTTCGTCGCACCGGAGCACCCCGAGGGGTCCTGGGTGCCGTACTACGCCGAGTGGCCGTTCGCCCTGCAGCCGCCGGACGCCCCGACGTACGCGGTCGTCCCCGAGCTGCGCGACCTCGCCGCCGCCGCACCGGTCGTCACCGCGACGACGTTCGGCAAGTGGGGCCCGGACCTCGCGGCGCACGTCCGCCCCGGCGACACGATGCTGCTCTGCGGGGTCTCCACCGACTGCTGCGTGCTGTCGACGGCCCTCGCGGCGGCGGACGCCGGGGTGGCGGTGCGCGTGGTCGCCGAGGCGTGCGCCGGCGCGGACGACGTGAGCCACGCCCGCGCCCTGGACGCGATCCGCCTCTACGCCCCTCTCGCGGACGTGGTCGACGAGCACCGCGCCCGCGCGATCCTGACGACCACCACCTGACGCACGCACCGCGTGCCCCCCCCGGCCCCCCGAGCCGGCGACACGCGCGCGAGCTCGTCACGTGCGCGCGAGGTCGTCACGTGCGCGCGAGGTCGTCATGAACGCGCGAGGTCGTCACGAACGAGTGACGACCTCGCACCGACATGACGACCTCGGCGGCCTGGCCCGGCCCGCGCGCCCATCGCGGGAGCGGCGCGGCGGCACCCAGCGGCGTCAGGCCGAGCGCTCGGCCGCCTCCACCACGTTCGCCAGCAGCATCGCGCGGGTCATCGGCCCGACGCCGCCCGGGTTCGGGCTGATCCACGCGGCGATCTCGGCCACGCCGGGGTCGACGTCCCCCGCGATCCGGCTCCTGCCGGTCTCGGGGTCGGTGACCCGCGAGACGCCCACGTCGACCACCACGGCACCCGGCTTCACCAGGTCGGCCGTGACGATCCCGGGGACGCCCGCCGCGGCGACGATCACGTCGGCGTTGCGCGTGTGCTCCGCGAGGTCGGCGGTGCCGGTGTGCGTGAGGGTCACGGTCGCGTTGACCGCGCGGCGGGTGAGCAGCAGGCCGATGGACCGGCCGACCGTCGTCCCGCGCCCGACCACCACGACGTCGGCACCCGCGAGCGGGACGCCGTGCCGGGTGAGCAGCTCGATGATGCCGCGCGGGGTGCAGGGCAGCGGGGAGGTGACCTCCTCGTTGACCCGCAGCACCAGGCGGCCCAGGTTGGTCGGGTGCAGGCCGTCGGCGTCCTTGTCGGGGTCGACGAGCTCCAGCACCCGGTTGGTGTCGATGCCGCGGGGCAGCGGCAGCTGGACGATGAACCCGGTGCACGCCGGGTCCTCGTTCAGCCGCCGGACCGCGGCCTCGATGTCCTCCTGGGTGGCGTCGGCCGGCAGGTCCTCGCGGAGGGAGGCGATGCCGACCTCCGCGCAGTCCCGGTGCTTGCCGGCGACGTAGGACACCGAGCCCGGGTCCTGCCCGACCAGCAGCGTCCCGAGCCCGGGCGTGACGCCGCGCTCGGCCAGCACCCGCACGCGCTCCGCCAGCTCCGTCTTGATCGCGGCGGCCGTGGCCGTGCCGTCGAGCCTCTTCGCCGTCATCTGCGCGACCCCGCTCAGTACTGCTGGAGGCCGGGGTACAGCGGGAACGCGTCGGCGAGCTTCGCCACCCGCGCCCGCAGGCCCTCGACGTCGGCCGACGCACCGGCGGTCAGCGCGGTCGCGATGATGTCCGCGACCTCGGTGAACTCGGCGTCGCCGAACCCGCGGGTCGCGAGCGCCGGGGTGCCGATCCGCAGGCCGGAGGTGACGCGCGGGGGGCGCGGGTCGAACGGCACCGCGTTGCGGTTCACCGTGATGCCGACGTCGTGCAGCAGGTCCTCGGCCTGCTGGCCGTCCAGCTGCGAGCTCCGCAGGTCGACCAGCACCAGGTGCACATCGGTGCCGCCGGTCAGCACGGACACGCCCGCGGCGGCGACCTCGGGGGCGACCAGGCGCTCGGCGATGATCTTCGCGCCGTCGATCGTGCGCTGCTGCCGGTCGGCGAAGTCCTCGCCGGCGGCGATCTTGAACGACACGGCCTTGGCGGCGATGACGTGCATGAGCGGGCCGCCCTGCTGACCCGGGAACACGGCGGAGTCGATCTTCTTGGCGTACTCCTCCTTGCTCAGGATGAAGCCGGAGCGCGGGCCGCCGATGGTCTTGTGCACGGTGGAGGACACGACGTCCGCGTGCGGCACGGGCGACGGGTGCAGGCC
>DAMBCY010000256.1:0-5800 GCA_032056255.1 Cellulomonas sp.
GAGAGCCCCGGACCGCGCGGTCCGGGGCTCTCGTGCGTCCGGGTGCGGCATCCGGCCGGCGCGTCCAGCCGCTGCCTCAGGCCTCGCCGCGCAGCTCCGCGACGATCCCCGGCAGCACGTCGCAGAACCGCTCGACGTCGGCCGCCCGGGTGCCCACGGGCAGCGACAGCCGGACGTTCCCCTGGCTGAGCGAACCGGTCGCGGCGAGCACGTGGCTCGGCTGCTCGGTCGCCGACGTGCAGGCCGATCCGGACGCGACGGCGAACCCGGCCCGGTCCAGCGCGGTGACGACCGCCTCGCCGTCGACGTACAGGCAGGAGAAGGTCAGCACGTGCGGCAGGCGCTCGCCGGGGTAGCCGTCCGGCCCCGCGACGTCGACCAGCGGCACCTCGGCCCGGACCCGGGCGCGCAGCCGGTCCACGAGGGCCGCGCGCCCGTCCGGGCCCTGCGCGACCCGGGCCGCGGCGGCGCGCAGGGCGACCGCGGCGGCCAGGGCGGCGGGCACGGGGACGCCGCCGGGGAACCACCGGTCCTCGTCGACGGGGCCGACGGGGGAGCGCCGGACCCGCGCGCGCGTCACCAGCACGGCGGCCCCCGGGGGTGCGCCGACGTCGCCGGGGTCGAGCGCGAGCACGTCCCAGTGCGGCCCGACCGGCGCGTGGCCGAACGAGGAGCCCGCGTCGACGAGCAGCGGGACCCCGGCGGCGCGCGCGGCCGCGTGCACGGCCGCCACGGGCTGCAGGGTGCCGATCTCCCCGTTGGCGTGCTGCAGCGCGGCCAGCGTGACGCCCGGGGCGGCGAGCGCCGCCGCGAACGCGTCCGCGTCGACCCGGCCCGCGCGGTCCACCGGCACGGTGACCCGCCCCGCCGGCCCCGCACCCCCGCCCGGACCCGGCCCCGCACCCGCGCCCGGCTCCGCGACGACGAAGTCCGCCGCGTCCAGCACCGCCATCCGCTCCACGGCCGACACGACCACGCCGCCCCCGGCCCGGCGTCGGCCGCGCGCCACGGTCCGCACGGCCGCGTGCAGGGCCGCGGTGGGCGAGGGCGCGAGGTCGACCTCCTCGGTGCGCGCACCGACGAGCCCCGCGATCGCCTCCCGGGCGCCGTCCAGCAGCGCCCGGGCACGCCGTCCCTCGGTGTGCAGCCGGCGCGGGTCGGCCCAGCCCTCGTCGAGCGCGGCGAGGTAGGCGTCCCGGGCGGCGGGGAGCACGGGGGCGTGCCCGCCGGCGTCGAGGACGACGCGGGCGGGAGCGGCGTCCGGCGGTGGTGCGGTGGTCACGTCAGGCACGGTATCGGCCCAGCCCAGGGCAAGTCCGGACCCGCTGCGGGTCGCGAGGCGGCGCGTCACGGGTCGACGGAGCGTGATCCAGATGACACTGCGTCATCTCGTGGACCCGAAACGCGGTTCCCGGCCCACGAGCAGGCGGTCCGCGCGCTACGCTGCACGGGATCGAGGACGAAGGTCCTAGGTGGACTTCCCTGTCGGACGCCGGCGCCCGGTGCGCTCGCGGTCGACGGGGACCGAAGTGGAAGGCCCCCGGTGCGCTCGCAGACCCCCCGCCGCCCGAGGCGGACCCGACTCGCCGTCGCGGGACTCGCGACCGTCGTCGCGCTCGCGCTCGCCGGATGCTCGCCGGAGGTGCAGCGCGGCTGGCTGCCCGGCGACTCCGGGAACGAGATCACGAACCAGACGGGACGGATCACGAACCTCTGGGTCGGCTCGTGGGTGGCCGCCCTGCTGGTCGGCGTCCTCACCTGGGGCCTGATCATCTGGTGCGTCGCCGTCTACCGGAAGCGCAAGGACGACGACCAGCTGCCCGTGCAGCTCCGCTACCACGTCCCGCTCGAGATCATGTACGTGATCCTGCCGATCATCATGGTCGGCGTGCTGTTCTACTACACGGCGCGCGACATGACCGAGATCCAGGACACCAGCGCCGAGCCGGACCTCACCGTCCAGGTCATCGGCAAGCAGTGGAGCTGGGACTTCAACTACGTCGACGACGACGTGTACGACACCGGGCAGCACGCGCAGGAGGTCAGCCGGACCGGGGTCCTGGCCGACCAGCCGACGCTGTACCTGCCGGTGGGCGAGCGGGTCGAGCTCGTCCTCGACTCCCGCGACGTCATCCACTCGTTCTGGGTGCCCGCGTTCCTCTACAAGCAGGACATGATCCCGGGGCGCACCAACACCTTCCAGGTCGTGCCGCAGGTCGAGGGCGAGTACGTCGGCAAGTGCGCCGAGCTCTGCGGCGAGGAGCACTCGTCGATGCTGTTCAACGTGAAGGTCGTCTCGCGCGACGAGTACGACGCCCACGTGGAGGAGCTGCGCGAGTCCGGCCAGGAGGGCCAGCTCGGCCTCGAGTACAACCGCCTGCAGGACGTCCGCTCCGACTCCTCCGACGCTCCCGAGGAGAGCTGATGGCCGCCACCGTCGAGGTCGTCCCGGGGCTCGCCCCCCGCCGGCAGACCCTGGGCCGCACGATCATCAAGTGGGTCACGTCGACCGACCACAAGACGATCGGCTACATGTACCTGATCACCGCGTTCGTGTGGTTCGCGGTCGGGGGGCTCATGGCGCTGCTGATCCGCGCGGAGCTGTTCGAGCCGGGCATCCAGATCGTGCAGAGCAAGGAGCAGTACAACCAGCTCTTCACCATGCACGGCACGATCATGCTGCTGCTGTTCGCGACGCCGCTGTTCGCCGCGTTCGCGAACATCATCATGCCGTTGCAGATCGGCGCCCCCGACGTCGCGTTCCCGCGGCTCAACGCGTTCTCGTACTGGCTGTACCTGTTCGGCGGCCTCATCGCCGCGGCGGGCTTCCTCACCCCGCAGGGCGCCGCGTCGTTCGGGTGGTTCGCGTACGCGCCGCTGTCGAACTCCGTGTACTCCCCGGGGGCAGGCGGGGACCTGTGGGTGTTCGGCCTCGCGCTGACCGGCTTCGGCACGATCCTCGGGGCGGTCAACTTCATCACCACGATCGTGACGATGCGCGCGCCCGGCATGACGATGTTCCGGATGCCGATCTTCACCTGGAACACCCTCGTCACGAGCCTGCTGGTGCTGATGGCGTTCCCGCCGCTGGCCGCCGCGCTGTTCGCGCTCGGCGCCGACCGCCGCCTCGGCGCGCAGGTGTTCAACCCCGAGAACGGGGGCGCGATCCTCTGGCAGCACCTGTTCTGGTTCTTCGGGCACCCCGAGGTGTACATCATCGCCCTGCCGTTCTTCGGCATCGCGACCGAGATCCTGCCGGTGTTCAGCCGCAAGCCCGTCTTCGGCTACAAGGGCCTCATCTACGCCACCGTGGCCATCGCCGCCCTGTCCGTGACCGTGTGGGCGCACCACATGTACGTCACCGGCGCGGTGCTGCTGCCGTTCTTCGCGCTGATGACGATGCTCATCGCCGTGCCCACGGGCGTGAAGTTCTTCAACTGGATCGGCACGATGTGGCGCGGCAAGCTCACGTTCGAGACGCCCATGCTCTGGACGATCGGCTTCCTGACCACGTTCCTGTTCGGCGGCCTGACGGGCGTCATCCTGTCCAGCCCCGCGCTCGACTTCCACGTCTCCGACACGTACTTCGTCGTCGCGCACTTCCACTACGTGGTGTTCGGCACGGTCGTGTTCATGATGTTCGGCGGCATGTACTTCTGGTGGCCGAAGTTCACCGGCCGCATGCTGAACGAGCGGCTCGGCAAGCTGCACTTCTGGCTGCTGTTCGTCGGTTTCCACATGACGTTCCTCATCCAGCACTGGCTCGGCGCGCTGGGCATGCCCCGGCGCTACGCGGACTACTCGCCGGAGGACGGGTTCACCTGGATGAACCAGGTGTCCACCGTCGGGTCCATGATCCTGGCGATCTCCACGCTGCCGTTCCTGTGGAACGTCTACATCACCTGGCGCCGCGCGCCCAAGGTGACCGTCGACGACCCGTGGGGCTACGGCCAGTCGCTCGAGTGGGCCACGTCCTGCCCGCCGCCGCGACACAACTTCACGTCGCTGCCGCGCATCCGCTCCGAGCGTCCCGCGTTCGACCTGCACCACCCGGAGGTCGCCGCCATGGACCACGTGGAGCCCGATCCCGGCTTCTTCGACTGGGAGTCCGAGCGCACCGGTGAGCAGCGCGTGGCGCGCGAGCGGGTCGAGTCCGGTGGCGGCGAGCCCGAGCAGTCGAGCGCGACCATCGTGGACGACCGCCCGCGCGGCACCGACGACGACGAGGAGGGGCGCCGGTGAGCACCCTGCACGAGCCCGGCGGCCGCCCGTCCCTGGGCGGCGAGCGGCCGCGGCACGCGATGAAGGTCGAGCCCTACCTGTTCCTGGGCGGCGTGCTGTTCTTCGTCCCGATCGGGCTCGTCTACGCCTGGTGGAGCGGCGGCGAGCCCGTCGGCACCGTCGGCATCCCCGTGGTCGGCGGCCTGGTCGGCATGATCGGCGGCTACCTGCTGCTGGTGTCGCGCCGGATCGACGCCCGGCCGGAGGACGACCCGGAGGCGCTGATCGCGGAGGGCGCCGGCGACCAGGGCGTGTTCAGCCCGTGGAGCTGGTGGCCGATCACGATCGCGTTCGCCGCGGCCCTCGTCTTCCTCGGCCTCGCCATCGGCTGGTGGCTGGTGTACGTCGGCGTGGCGCTCGGCGTCATCGGCCTGGTGGGCTGGGTGTTCGAGTTCTCCCGCGGGCAGCACGCGCACTGACGGGGCTCCTCCGCGCACGACGAGGGCCGGCCACCCCAGCGGGTGACCGGCCCTCGTCGTGCCTCTCAGGAGCGCGTCAGAGCGACGGGACGATCAGCCCTGCCGTCTGCGTCCGCGCGCGGGTGAACCGCTCGCCGGCGTCGGCCCAGCTGACGATGTTCCACCACGCCTTGACGTAGTCCGCCTTGACGTTGACGTAGTCGAGGTAGAAGGCGTGCTCCCACATGTCGAGCACGACGATCGGCACGAGGCCCAGCGGGATGTTGCCCTGCTGGTCGTACAGCTGCACGATCACGAGCTTCTCGCCGATCGAGTCCCAGGCGAGGATCGACCAGCCGGAGCCCATGATGGTCGTGGCGTTCGCGGTGAAGTGCGCCTGGAACTTGTCGAACGAGCCGAAGAACTCGTCGATCGCCGCGGCCAGCTCGCCGACCGGCTTGTCGCCGCCGTCGGGGGAGAGGTTCTGCCAGAACACCGAGTGGTTCACGTGGCCGCCGAGGTTGAAGGCCAGCGTCTTCTCCAGGCCGGCCACGGCGCCGAAGTCCCCGGACTCGCGGGCCGCCGCGAGCTTCTCCAGCGTGGTGTTGGCGCCGGCCACGTACGTCGCGTGGTGCTTGTCGTGGTGCAGCTCCATGATGCGACCGGAGATGTGCGGCTCGAGCGCCGCGTAGTCGTAGGGCAGGTCCGGAAGGGTGTAGTCGGCCATCAGTGCCTCTCCGTGCTCGGGTCGCGGCTTCGGGTGCCACGACGACGTTCCTCGCGGGGGCCGTCCGCCGCGAACGGCGGGGTGGGCTCCCGGCTTCTGTCGTACCACGTCCAGGACGCGGCGGCCTGTCAGGAACGACCGCGCCCACCCGGTCCAACGACCGGGTGGGCGCGATGATTCCCCTGGTCAGGGGTGGGTCTCAGCGGTTCAGGAGCGCGAACCGCCCTCGGTGTCCTCGACGTCGGCCGCCAGGTGCCGGGTGCCGGACCCCGCGCCGATCGCCGCGGGGTCGTCGTCGGCTGCGTGCGCCGCGGGGAGGGCGTCGTGCCCGCCGTGCGACTGCGCCGCGGCGAGCTCCGCCGGGGTGACGGGCTCGACCCGGTCCTCGTAGAAC
>DAMBCY010000257.1:0-1173 GCA_032056255.1 Cellulomonas sp.
CTTCGAGCCGGAGATGGCCGAGATCGTCTCGCGGATCCACCACCACCTGCTCGACGCGATGGAGGAGTCCTGATGCGTACCCGCCTGGGCGCGGTGCTGCCCCCGCTGCTGTCGGTCGTGGTGCTGCTCGTGGTCTGGCAGACCGCGGTGGTCGTGCTGGAGGTGCCGCGGTTCATCCTGCCGGCCCCGACCGAGATCGCCCGTGCGCTGGTCGACGAGCGGGCGGTGATCGGGCGCAACGTCGGCGTCACGCTGCTGGAGCTCGTGCTCGGCTACGCGCTGGGCGTGGGCGCGGGGCTGGTGCTGGCCGTCGTGATGAACTTCGCGCGGCCGCTGAAGGCGGCGCTCTACCCCCTGCTGGTGGCGTCGCAGACCATCCCGAAGGTCGCCATCGCGCCGCTGTTCGTGCTCTGGTTCGGCGTCGACCTGCTGCCGAAGGTCCTGATCATCGCGTTGCTGGCGTTCTTCCCGGTGCTGATCAACACCATCAGCGGCCTGGACGGCACCGACCGGGGCCACGTGGAGCTGTTCGCGTCGGTGAACAGCTCGCGCTGGGACCTGTACCGGCACGTGAAGATCCCCGCCGCCGTCCCGCACCTGTTCGCGGGCCTGAAGCTCGCGCTGACGGTGAGCGTGATCGGTGCGGTGATCGCCGAGTTCGTCGCGTCGAGCTCCGGGCTGGGCTACCTGCTGCTGGCGTACAACGCCTCGCTGCGGACCACCGAGCTGTTCGCCACGCTCGTGGTGCTGATCGCGATCAGCGGCCTGGCGTACACGGTCATCGTCGTGGCCGAGCGGCTGGTGTCCTGGCAGGCCCGCAGCCGCGCGGGCGACGACGCGGGCTCGACGCGCCCGCCGGCGACGAGCGAGATGGCATGACGGCGACGACGCAGGACGTGCTCGACGCGCAGGTCACCCTGGACGAGGCCCGGGCGGTGACGGCGGCGCTGGTCGCCGCGCCCAGCCGGTGCGGGGTCGACGACGAGATCGCGGTCGCCCGGGTCCTGCGGGACCTGCTGGTCGCCGACGGCATCGAGGTCGAGCTGCAGGAGGTCGCCCCCGGCCGCCCGAACCTGATCGCGCGGCTGCCGGGCGAGGGCCGCGCGGCGCCGCTGATGCTGAACGGGCACCTGGACACCACGCCGTTCGACGGCACGTGGAGCGCGGGGCACG
>DAMBCY010000257.1:1183-5796 GCA_032056255.1 Cellulomonas sp.
CGACGTGCGCGTGGCGGACGGGGTGGTGCACGGGCACGGCGCGCGCAACATGAAGGGCGGCCTGGCCTCGATCGTGCTGGCGCTGCTGGCGTGGCGCCGCTCGGGCGCCCGCCCGCCGGGTGACGTGCTGTTCACCGCCGTGATGGGCCACCACGAGGGCGGGGTCGGGACGCGGGCGCTGCTGCGGGAGATCGACTGGCCGCAGGCCACGATCATCCCCGAGCCGACGGACCTGGGCGTCCGCACGGTGCAGACGGGGTCGCTGGCCCTGGCGGTCCGGGTGCGGGGGCGGACGGCCCCGGTGGGTGACCCGGGGGTGTTCGCGCGCTACGCCGACCCGGCGGACCGCGCGGTCGACCCGGTGGCGGCGCTGCCGGCCGTGCTGCGGGCGCTGGAGACCGTGCCGTACGCGTGCACGCCCGACCCGCGGGTGCCCGACCTGCCGATGACGCAGGTGCGCCGGGTCGCCGGCGGGTACGGCCCGGACCTGCTGCCGATGGCCTTCGCGCCGGACACCCTCGAGCTGTCCGTCGGCGTGTTCACCACGAAGGGGCAGCGACCGCAGACCGTGCGCGACGAGGTCCACGCCCACCTGACCGCGCTGCTCGCCCCGCTGGGGCTGGCGGTCGAGGTCCGGCCCGCGGGTGCGTTCCGCGAGTTCCTGGACGTCCCGGAGGACCGTCCGGTGGTGCGGGCGCTGGCGGCCGCCCACCACGACGCGGCGGGCGGCCCGACCGCCGTGGGCGCGCTGCTGCCGCACTCGTACTTCGGGTGCGACGGGCAGGTGCTGGCGATGGCGGGGCTGGACGCGATCAGCTACGGGCCCGGGTCGCACGCCTACCGGTACGCCAACCGGGGTCGCGTCGAGCTGCGGCAGGTCGTGACCTGCGCGCGGGCGCTCGCGCGGGTCCCGTCGCGCCTGGCCGAGGAGGCGGGCGCGTGACCGGCACGACCGGACCCGATCTGCTCGTCGCCGGCGGCGAGGTGGTCGTCGAGGGCCGCCGGGAGCGGGTCGACGTCGAGGTGACGGGCGGGCGGGTCACCGGCCTGGTCGCGCCCGGCCGGGGGCGCGGGGACGAGCGGGTCGACGCGACCGGCCTGTGGGTGCTGCCGGGGATGGTGGACCTGCACGTGCACCTGCGCGATCCGGGCGCCCCCCACAAGGAGACGTTCGCGACGGGGACGGCGGCGGCCGCGCACGGCGGTGTGACGACCGTCGCGGACATGCCGAACACCGTGCCGCCGCTGCTGACGGCAGCCGACCTCGCCGCGAAGATCGCCCTGGCGGCACCGCAGGCGAGCGTCGACCACCTGCTGTGGGCGGGTGCCGCCCGCCCCGCCGAGTTCCCGGCGTTCGCGGAGCTCGGCGCCGTCGGCGTCAAGGTGTTCCTGGCCGGGCGGGAGCAGGGCGGCCAGTACGACAGCGAGCTGTCCGTCGGGGACGACGGCCTGCTGTTGGAGATCCTGCGGGCGGCCCGCGCGTGCGGGCTGCCGGTGGCCGTGCACCTGGCCAACCCGGCGCTGGAGCGGGTGTGGCGCGCGGGCTGGGCCGGGCGCGGGATCCGGGAGCTGCGCGAGCAGATCGTCGGGGAGAGCCGGCTCGACAAGGTGGAGGCCGCCGGGCGGGTGCTGCTCCTGGCGCAGCACACCGGGGCGCACGTGCACCTGGTGCACATCAGCGCCGCGGCGCTGCCGCTGGTCGCGCGGGCGCGCCGGGACGGGGTGCGGGTGACGGTCGAGAGCTTCGCGCCGTTCACCTCGACGGACGACTTCGACCGCCTGGGGGTCATGGCGTACGACCGGTACCGGCGCCCGGAGGAGGTCGCGGCGCTGTGGCGCGCGATGGCCGACGGCGGCATCGACACGATCGCGTCCGACCACGCGCCGCACGCCTGGGCGGAGAAGGAGGTCGGGGAGCGGGACGTGCTGGCCTCGCTGTCCGGCTACCCCGAGCTCGACACGATCTACCCGATGCTGGTCGACCGCGTGCTCGCCGGGCAGCTGGACCTGGCGCGGATGCTCGAGCTCGCGGCCGCGGGGCCGGCGCGCCTCGCCGGGATCGCGGACCGCAAGGGTGCCGTCGCCGTCGGACGGGACGCCGACCTGGTGCTGGTCGACCCCGCGGGCGGCTGGACGGTCTCGGCGGCCCAGTGCGCGACGCGCGCGGGGTGGACGCCGTTCGAGGGTCGCCGGCTCCGGGGGCGGATCGTCCGCGTCCTGCTGCGCGGCCAGCAGCCGGCGGCAGGCCGGGGGGCTCATCTCGTGCCGGACCGGCAGGAGCAGACGAGGACCCGGGGAGGGGATCGGTCGTGAAGGTCGGGGTGCACTTCTCGTGCTCGGCGCTGGAGGGCGAGAGCTGGCCGGACATCTACGCCTCCGCGCTGCGGCAGGCCGAGATCGCCGACGAGCTCGGGTACGACTCCGCGGTGGTGTCCGAGCACCACTTCAAGGCGGAGGGGTGGATCCCGTCGCCGTTCGTGCTGTGCGGCGCCATCGCCGCCCGCACCACCCGGATCCGGGTCGGCACGGACATCGTGATCCTGCCGTTCGCGCACCCGCTGCGCGTCGCCGAGGACGTCCTGACCCTGGACAACCTGTCGCGCGGGCGGGCGGTGCTCGGCGCGGGCATGGGGCACAGCGCGGCGGAGTTCGAGCGCTTCGGCGTCCCGTACAAGCAGCGGGTCAGCCGGACGGAGGAGGCCCTGGCGGTGGTCCGGGCGGCGTTCGAGCAGGAGGAGATCACGGTCGACGGCCGCTACACGCAGCTCCCGCCGACGCGGGTCACGCCCCGCCCCGTGGGGTCGCCGCCGCCCATCTGGTACGGGGCGATCAGCGAGGCGGGTGCCCGCAGGGCCGCCCGGTCGGCCGACGCGCTCGTCATCGGGCCGTCGCTGTCCACCGCCGAGGCGGCGGCCGCCCGCGCCGCCTACGACGCCGAGCGCGCCGCACTGGGCCTGACCGGCCCCGGGGAGGTCTACCTGCGCCGGGAGATCGCGCTCGCGGAGACGGCCGACGAGGCGTGGGGGACCGGGCTGGAGCCGCTGCACTACCAGGCTGCGCACCTCTACTCCGACTTCCCGCGCGAGGGCACGGCCGCCGAGTTCCGGGCGTTCGCCCGGGACCGCTACCTGGTCGGGGACCCGACGCAGGTCCTCGAGCAGGTCCGGGAGGTCCGTGACGCGGTCGCGTTCGACGGGCTGCTGCTGCGCTTCCAGCTGCCGGGCACCTCCAGCGAGGTCGCCGAGCGGGCCACGCACCTGTTCGGCACCGAGGTCCTGGGCCGGCTCGCGTGACCGGGGGGAGCGCCGTGCGGGACGCCGTCGGGGCGGCGGCGGACGCGGCGGTGGCGCTGCGCCGCCGGCTGCACGCGCACCCGGAGGTCGGCTGGACCGAGCACTACGCCACGTGGCAGCTCGCGGAGGCGCTCGCGCCGCTGCGGCCCGACGTGCTCGTCACCGGGGCCGACCTGTACCGCGGGGTGCCGCGGATGGGCCTGCCGGCCCCGGAGGTCGCGGAGGCGGCCGTGCGCGACGCCCGCACCGCCGGGGTGCCGCAGGAGTGGCTGGACCGCACGGCGGGCGGGCTCACCGGTCTGGTCGCGGTGCTGGACAGCGGGGTCCCCGGCCCCGAGGTGACGCTGCGCGCGGACATCGACGCGCTGCCCGTCGCCGAGTCCGACGACCCGGGCCACGCCCCCGCCGCCGCCGGATTCCGGTCGGGGCGCCCGGGTCTGAGCCACGCCTGCGGGCACGACGGGCACGCCGCCACGCTCTGGCTGGCCGCGGCGGCGCTCCGGGCGCTCGGCGAGCCGCGCCGCGGTCGGGTCCGGCTGGTGTTCCAGCCCGCCGAGGAGGGGGCCCGTGGGGCCGCCGCCCTGGTCGCGGCCGGCTGGCTCGACGACACGGACGTCTTCCTGGCCCAGCACAACGCCTCCCGGGACTGGTTCACCGTCGGCGACGTCAGCGAGGGCGTGCACGACATCCTCGCCACGACCAAGGTCGACGCGCACTTCACCGGCGTCGAGGCGCACGCGGCGCTCGCCCCCGAACGCGGCCGGTCCGCGCTGACCGCCGCCGGTGCGGTGGCGCTGCTCGTGCCCGCGCTGCCGCGGCGCAGCGGCGTGCAGACGGTGACGGCGGTCGGCGAGCTGCACGCCGGCACCAGCCGCAACGTCGTGCCGGGCTCGGCCGTGCTGCGGGCGGAGCTCCGGTCCACCGACGAGTCCGAGGTCGCGGACCTGACCGCCCGGTTCGGCACCCTGGTCGCCGGGGTGGGTGCGGCGCTGGAGGTGGGTGCGCGCACCGAGGTCGTGGGACGCGCCGCCGCAGCCGACAGCGATCCCGCGCTCATGCAGCGGGTCGGCGCGGTGATCGACGCCGTGCCCGGTCTGCGCCGGGTGCCGAGCATGCAGTTCGACGCCAGCGACGACGCGGCGACCATGATGCGGCACGTGCAGCGCCGCGGAGGTCTCGCCGCGTACCTGCACGTGGGCAACGCGTTCCCCGGCGCCACGCACAGCCCCCGGTTCGACATCGACGAGAACATCCTGGCCATCGGTGCCCAGGTGCTGGTCGCCGCTACTGTCGATGCGTCGTCCGGCGCCGTCACGGTGC
>DAMBCY010000258.1:0-5792 GCA_032056255.1 Cellulomonas sp.
GCTGTCGCAGCTGTCGGACATCGACGTCTTCTTCACCACCGCCACGCCGAACGA
Organism: Cellulomonas sp.; assembly: GCA_032056255.1. Classification (GTDB taxonomy): domain Bacteria; phylum Actinomycetota; class Actinomycetes; order Actinomycetales; family Cellulomonadaceae; genus Cellulomonas. The sequence goes on from DAMBCY010000258.1 coordinate 55, forward strand.
GACCGGCGGCTTCGACGACGTGTTCGCGCCCGTCGCCGACAACCCGCTCTGGCAGGCGCTGCCGGCCGTGCAGGACGGGGCGATCTACACCGGCGACCTCGAGATGCTGTACGGCTCGCCGAGCGGCCAGATGGCCTACCTGGAGTTCGTCGCCGACTCGCTGCTGGGCGACGACGCGTGACGGCTGCTGCTGACGGCTCCGCCGCGACGACGGCCCGCATCCGCCGGGCCGTCGTCACGGCGGTGTCCCGGCTCAGCCCCGGCATGGTGCGGGTGACGTTCGGCGGGGACGACCTGCACGACCTGGTCAGCACCGGCATCGGCGACGAGTACGTCCGGCTGTTCTTCCCGCACCCGGGCGCGACCGACGTCGTCATGCCGTTCGTGTCCGGCGACTACTGGGACTACCCGGAGGGCGTCGAGCCCGGCCCGATGCGGACCTACACGATCCGCGACGTGCCCGAGCCGGGCGTGCTCGTCATCGACTTCGTCGTGCACGAGGGCGGGGTCGCCGCCGCCTGGGCGCTCACGGCCCGACCCGGCGACGTGCTGGCGTTCAACCCGCCGCGCGGGCTGTACGACCCGCCCGCCGACGCGACCTGGCAGCTGCTGCTCGCCGACGCCACCGGGCTCCCGGCGCTCGCGCGGCTCCTCGAGCTGACGCCCGCCGGCGTGCGCACCCGGGCCGTGGTGCAGGTCGCCGAGGACGACCACCGGTTCGAGCTCGACGTGCCCGAGGGCGCGGACGTGGTGTGGGTCGTCGGCGGCAACGGGCACGGGCCCTGCCGGCTGCTCGACGTGCTCCGCGCGACCCCGCTGCCCGAGGGCGCCGGCTACGTCTGGTTCGCCGGCGAGACCCGCGTGCAGCGCGGCGTCCGGAAGTACCTGCGGCACGAGCTCGGCCTGCCCGGGACGGCGTACAAGACCGTCGGCTACTGGACGGACAAGCAGGAGGAGTGGGTCACGACGTGGGAGGGCCTCGGCCCGGACATCCGCGAGCGGCTGGACACGCTGTGGTCGGACGGGTCGCGCGACCCGGAGGACATCGCCGACGACGTCGACGCGCTGTACTGCTCGGTCGGTCTCTGACGCCGTGACCACGCTCGACGCCCCGGCCACCGGCGCCACCGCCCCCGACCCCGCCGCCGCCGCGCCGCACGCCGGCGTCCGGGTCGGCTGGCTGGTCGCCGGTGCCGGGGTGCTGCTGCTGGCCGTGCTGCTCAGCCTCGCGCTGGGCGCGCGGCCGGTGCCGCTGCCCGACGTGCTCGCCGCGCTCACCCGGTTCGACCCGTCGGACGAGGGGCAGGTGGTCGTGCGGGACCTGCGGCTGTCCCGCACCGTCGTCGGCCTCGCGGTCGGCCTCGCCCTGGGGCTGTCGGGCGCGCTGATCCAGGCGCTCACCCGCAACCCGCTGGCCGATCCCGGCATCCTCGGGGTCAACGCGGGCGCCGCCTTCGCGGTCGTGATCGGCGTCTCCGCGTTCGGCCTGACGGACATCACCCAGTTCGTCTGGTTCTCGTTCGCCGGGGCGGTGGTGGCGACGGTCGTGGTGTACGCGATCGGGTCGCTCGGCACCGGCGGCGCGACCCCCGTGCGGCTGACCCTCGCGGGGTTGGCGCTCGGTGCCGTGCTGCAGGGCGTCACGTCCGGGATCACGCTGCTCAGCCCGCGCACGTTCGACGCGATGCGGTACTGGGGCGCCGGGTCCCTCGCGACGGTCTCCTGGGACACCGCGCGGTCGATCGGGGTGTTCGTCGTGGTCGGGATCGTGCTCGCGCTGCTCTGCGCCCGCCCGCTGAACGCCGTGGCGCTCGGCGACGACCTCGCCCGCTCGCTCGGCACCCGGTTGCCGCTGCTGCGCGCGGGCGTGGTCGTCGCGGTCACCCTGCTGTGCGGCGCCGCGACGGCCGCGGCCGGGCCGATCGGGTTCGTCGGCCTCATGGTCCCGCACGTCGCCCGCTGGCTGGTGGGTCCGGACCAGCGCTGGCTGATCCCGCTGACCCTGCTGCTCGCCCCGGCCCTGCTGCTGGTCAGCGACGTCGCCGGCCGGCTCGTCATCGCGCCGTCGGAGCTGCAGGTCGGCATCGTCACCGCCGTGATCGGGGCGCCGGTGCTGATCGCGCTCGTGCGGCGCCGGAACGCGAGCACGCTGTGACCGCGGCCCCGGCGCGGGTCGCCGCGCCCGCCCCCGAGCTGGACCTCGGGCCCGGCCAGACCGTCTGGCGCACCCGCGGCGACGCGGTCTCGCTGCGGGTCGGCCGGCGCGCGGTCGTCGTCACCACCGCCCTCGTGCTGCTCGCGCTGGCGACCGGCGTCGTCGCGCTGGCGCTCGGCGACTACGTCGTGCCCGTCCCGGACGTCCTCGGCGCGCTCGTGGGGACCGTCGACGGCCCGGCCCGCACCGTCGTCGTGAACTGGCGGCTGCCCCGGGTGCTGCTGGCCCTGCTGCTCGGCGCCGGCCTCGGGGTCAGCGGCGCCGTCTTCCAGTCCCTGACCCGCAACCCGCTCGGTTCGCCCGACATCATCGGCTTCGCCTCCGGCTCGTACACCGGGGCGCTGCTCGCGATGCTCGTCGTCGGCGGGGGGTACGGCGCCACGGCGACCGGGTCGCTGCTCGGCGGCCTCGCCACGGCCGCCGTCGTCTACCTGCTGGCGTACCGGGGCGGCGTGCAGGGGTTCCGGCTGATCGTCGTGGGGATCGGGGTCAGCGCGATGCTGGGGTCGGTCAACACCTGGCTGATCCTCAAGGCCGATCTGCAGCTCGCGATGATGGCGGCCGTCTGGGGCGCGGGCAGCCTGAACGCCGTCGGCTGGTCGCACGTGGGCCCGACGCTGGCCGTGCTGCTCGTGCTGGCCCCGGTGCTCGCCGTGCTCGGCCGCCGCGCGTCGGTGCTCGAGATGGGCGACGACGCCGCGCACGCCCTGGGCCTCGCGCCCGAGCGGACCCGTGCCGCGCTGGTCGTCACCGGCGTCGCGCTCACCGCGCTGGCCACCGCCGTCGCCGGACCGATCGCCTTCGTCTCCCTCGCCGCCCCGCAGCTCGCGCGCCGCCTCACCCGCGGTGCCGGCGTCGGGCTCGTCCCGGCCGCCGCCATGGGTGCCCTGCTGCTCGTCGTGTCCGACGTGCTCGCGCAGCGCGCCTTCGCCCCCACCCAGCTGCCCGTCGGGGTGGTCACCGTCAGCATCGGCGGCGGCTACCTCGTCTGGCTGCTCGCCCGAGAGGCCCGCCGCCAGTGACCACCGCCGCCCACCCGACCTCCGGTCCGCCGCCCGCCGCCCCCGTGGCTCCCCGCCCCGCGACCGCCCGGCTCCGGGCCACCGACCTCACCCTCGCCTACGGCGCCCGCACCGTCGTCCAGGGGCTCGACCTGGAGGTCCCCGAGGGCGAGCTCACCGTCGTCGTCGGCCCCAACGCGTGCGGCAAGTCCACCCTGCTGCGCGCGCTCGCCCGGCTGCTCAAGCCGACCACCGGCAGCGTGCTGCTCGACGGCCGGAGCCTGCGGGAGTTCGGCAGCAAGGAGCTCGCCCGCACGCTCGGCCTGCTGCCGCAGACGTCCGTCGCCCCGTCCGGCATCACCGTCGCCGACCTGGTGACCCGCGGTCGCTACCCGCACCAGCGCCTCGGCTGGCAGCTGTCCCGCGACGACGCCACCGCGGTCGCGCGCGCCATGGCGGCCACCGGGGTCGCCGACCTCGCCCCGCGCCTCGTCGAGGAGCTGTCCGGCGGTCAGCGGCAGCGCGTCTGGGTGGCGATGGTCCTCGCGCAGGAGACCGGCACGCTGCTGCTCGACGAGCCGACCACGTTCCTCGACATCACGCACCAGTACGACCTGCTGGAGCTGCTGGTCGACCTGCACCGGGACGGCCGCACCCTCGTGGCCGTGCTGCACGACCTCAACCAGGCCTGCCGCTACGGCACGCACCTCGTCGCCGTGCGGGACGGCGCGGTCGTCGCCCAGGGCCGGCCCGCGGACGTGGTGACGCCCGAGATGGTCCGCGAGGTCTTCGGCCTGGAGGCGATGGTCGTCCCCGACCCCGCCGTCGGCACCCCCATGGTCGTCCCCCTGGGCCGCCCCCGCCCCTGACCCCTTGGTGCCACCGAGGGGGTCAGGGTGTGCTGCGCGCGCCGAGGGTGCCCTCGCGCGGCCCCTCCCTCGCCCGCTGGCGACCTCCCTCGTCCGCCCGGTGGCACCGAGGGGCGCTCGACGGGCGCGGGCGCGGGTCCGGTGCGACGTTGGGGGCATGACCGGGAACGTGCAGTCCGCCGCCTCGCGCGCCGGGGACCATCCGCTGCTCGAGGCGGGCGCCCGCCTCGGGTACGCCGCGAGCGGCGTGCTGCACCTGCTGCTCGCGTGGGTGACCGCGCAGCTCGCGTGGACGTCCGGCGGCGAGCAGGCCGACCAGCAGGGCGCCCTCGCGCAGCTGCAGGGCAACGCCCTCGGCACGGCGCTGCTGTGGGTGCTGCTCGCGGGGTTCGTGCTGCTCGCGCTCTGGCAGCTGACGGAGGCGGTCGCGCGGGGCGAGGCGTCCGACCGCGCGAAGGCCGCCGCGAAGGCGGTGACCTCCGGGGTGCTGGCCGCGACCACGCTCACGGTGCTGCTGCGCGGGGACGGCGGCGGGTCGTCGGGGTCGACCGCGGGGCTGCTCGGCTCGGGGCCCGGGCGGCTGCTGGTCGGCCTGGCCGGGGTCGGCGTCGTGGCGGTCGGCGGGTACCACGTGGTCAAGGGCTGGCGGGAGTGGTTCCTCGACGACCTGGAGAGCCGGCCGTCCCCGTGGGTGCGCCACGCGGGTCGGGTCGGGTACGCCGGGAAGGGCGGCGCGCTCGCGGTCGTCGGCGTGCTGCTGGTGGTCGCGGCGGTGCAGGCCGACCCGGACAAGGCGGAGGGGCTGGACGCGGCGCTGCACGCGCTCGCGGGGCTGCCGTTCGGCGCGGTGCTGCTCACGCTCGTGGCCCTGGGGTTCGCGGCGTACGGGGTGTACGCGTTCGGCCGGGCCCGGCACGCGGCGGTCTGACCGCGGGTCTAGCCTCGGGTCCATGGGCCGGGTGGTGGCGTCGGCGACCATGTCGCTGGACGGGTACGTCGCGGGGGTCGACCACGAGGTCGACGACCTGTTCGGCTGGTACGACGACGGCGACGTCGTGGTGGAGAACCACGGGGACCTGCCGCCGTTCCGGCTGACCGAGGCGTCGGCCCGGTACTGGCTGGACTGGCGGTCGTCGCTCGGGGCGCTGGTCGTCGGCCGGGTGACGTTCGACCTCACCGACGGCTGGCGCGGCACGCACCCGCTCGGCGTCCCGTTCGTGCTGCTCACGCACCGGCCGGTCACCGGCGCCGCCGCCGGGTCGCGCGACCTGGTGGTCTGCCACGAGGGCATCGAGGCGGCGGTCGCGGCGGCGCAGGAGCTCGCCGGCGACCGGGACGTCGGCGTCTCGGCGGGGCAGATCGCCACCCAGGCGCTGCGGGCCGGGCTGCTGGACGAGGTGCGCGTCGACCTCGTGCCCGTGGCCCTGGGCTCGGGCCGCCGCTACTTCACGGACGGCACCCCGGTGCTGCTCGACGACCCGACGGCGATCGTCCAGGGCCGCCGCGTCACCCACCTGACCTTCCCGGTCCGCCGCTGACCGTCCCTTGGTGCCACCGAGGCGTCCAGGGAGGGTTCGAGCGGCGAGGGTGCCCTCGCGCGGACCCTCCCTCGGCATGCCGGGGCCACCCTCGGCTTCCCGGTGGCACTGAGGG
>DAMBCY010000259.1:0-5788 GCA_032056255.1 Cellulomonas sp.
CGATGACCGCGTTGACGACGAACGCCGCGAGCTGGCCGACGACGATGGCGATCTCGTTCCGGCCGGTGATCGCCCCGCGCCGCTCCGTGGGCGCGAGCTCGGCCAGGTAGATCGGCACGGTCACCGACGCGCCGCCGACCGCCGCGCCGAGCACCAGGCGCATCGGCACCATGACCTCGAACGACGGGGCGAGCACGCTGCCGATCGCGCCGAGGAAGAACACCACCGCGAGCAGCACCAGCGTGCGGCGCCGGCCCAGCCGGTCCGCGAGCCGCCCGGCCACCAGGGCACCGAGCGCGGCGCCGACCAGCAGGCTGCTCGTCACCAGCCCCTCGGTCGCCGGCGTCAGCCCGAGGTCGGCCACCATCGGGTCCAGGGCGCCGTTGATGACGCCGGTGTCGTAGCCGAACAGCAGGCCGCCGAACGTGGCGACGACGGTGATGACGTCGAGCCGGCGCAGGTGCGCCCCCGGCAGCAGGGGCGGCAGGGCGCCCGGGACGCCCGGCGCCGGCACGGCGGTGGTCACGCGGCGACGACGCAGGCCGGGGCGGGCAGGGCCACCCGGGACGCGACGACGCCGTCCCGCAGCACGGTCAGGTGGTCGCCCACCTGGTCGGCGACCACGGTCCAGCCGTCGACCACGGCGAAGTGCCGGGGCCACGCGCCGGGCAGCGCCACCTGGCCCGCGGGCGCGAGGGTCCCGTCCGGCCCCGCGGCGAACGTCGCGAGCAGGTCCGTCCCCCGGGTCGCGACCAGCACGCGGTCCCCGGAGCGGTCGATGTGCGAGGGCAGCGCGCGCCGCCCCGGACCGGACCCGTCCTCGGCGGCGGGCACGTGCTGCACGACCCGGCCGGTGGCCTGCACCGGGTCCCAGGCGAGCACGGCCACGGTCACGTCGAGCTCGCACGAGACGTACGCGATCCGGCCGTCCGCGGAGAACACCAGGTGCCGGGGGCCCGAGCCGGGGCGCAGCGTCGCCGCGATCCCGTCCTCGGTCAGCAGGCCCGTCTCCGGATCGCGGCGGTAGCGGCGGATCTCGTCGGTGCCGAGGTCGCAGACCAGGACGTGCGCGCTGCCGGGGGCGAGAGCCGCGAAGTGCGCGTGCGGTCCCTCCTGCCGGTCGGTCACCGGGCCGGAGCCGGCGTGACCCAGCACCTGCAGCGGGGCGTCGCCCGTCAGCCCGTCGGCGCCGCGCCCGAGCACCGCGAGCGTGCCCGACGAGTAGTTCGCGACGTAGGCGACACGCCCCGACGGGTCGAGCAGCACGTGGCACGGGTCGGCCCCACCGCTGGGCACCGCGGCGAGCGGGGTCAGCGCGCGCCGGCCGGCGGCGGACGTCACCCGGAACGCGGACACCGTGCCCTCCGCCTGCTCGCCCACCGCGTACAGCAGGTCGGCCTGCCGGTCGAGCGCGAGGAACGACGGGGCGGGGGTCCGGGTCAGCAGCTCGGGCTCCCCGATCCGGCCGGAGCCGGTCTCGAGCCCGACCCGCCAGATGCCCTCGCCGAGCCCGGCGGGGGTTCCCGCGCCGGCCGAGGGGTAGGTCCCGATCCACAGGTCGCGCAGGTGCTCCGTCACCCGAGGGACTGTACGCACCCGCGCCCGCCCCGGGCGACCCGCGTCCCCCTCGGTGCCACCGAGGCGGTCAGGGAGGTCCGCACGTGGCGACGGAGGTCTCCGGGCGGTCCTCCCTCGGGGGCGCGAGGGCACCCTCGCCGCGGGGGAGGCACCAAGGGGTCAGGAGGAGTGGGGGGTGGGGGTGAGCCAGGGGGTGGGGGCGTCGGCGACGGCGCGGAGGACCACCAGGGCCGCGCCGGTCATCGCGGCGTGGGCGCCGCCCGACGCGACGCCCACGCGGGCGTCCTCCCACGCCGACGCGAGCACGCGGGAGCGCAGCTGGCCGACGACGGCGTCGGTCAGCCAGGGGGCGAGCGGCGCGTAGATGCCGCCGAGCACGACGGTCTCGACGTCGACGAGGTTGACGAAGTTCGCGAGCGCGACGCCGAGCGCCTCGCCGGCGGACCGCAGGGCGCGGGCGGCGCGCTCGTCCCCCGCCGCGACGGCGGCGAGCAGGGCGTCGACGGGCTCCTCGACGTCGCGGCCGGCGGCGCGCAGCAGGGCGTCCTTGCCGGCGTACTGCTCGAGGCAGCCCTGCGCGCCGCAGGTGCAGCGCGGGCCCCGCTGGTCGACGACGGTGTGCCCGAGCTCGCCGCTCCAGCCGTGCCGGCCGGGGAACACCTCGCCGTCGAGCACGATCGCCGCACCGATGCCGACCTCGCCGGACACGTAGAGGAAGGACTGCCCGGCGACGCCGGCGCGGACCTCGGCGCGCGCGGCGAGGTTGGCCTCGTTGGCGAGCCGGATCGCGAGGCCGGCGACCTCGGGGCGGGCGGTGAGCAGGGCGACGACGTCGACGTCCCGCCAGCCGAGGTTGGGGGCCAGGCGCAGCGGGCCGGTGACGCGGTCGACGAGGCCGGGCAGCGCGAGGCACATGCCGGCCAGCCGGGCGCCGCCGGGCAGTGCCGCGCGGACCTCGCCGACCAGGCCGGCGAGCAGCGCGAGCACCCGCGCGGGGTCGCTGTGCCGGAAGTCCCCCACGGTGGTGCGGGCCGCGACGACGTCCCCCGCCAGGTCGAGGGCGCGCACGCCGACGTAGTCGACGTTGACCTCCGCGCCGAGCCCGACGACGGTGCCGGACGCCGGCACGAGCGGCACCGCGGGACGGCCGGCGCGCGCGGTGACGGCGGGCGGGAGCTCGGCGACGAGGCGGCCGCCGATGAGCAGGTCGACGAGGGCGGAGACGGCGCCCCGGGTCAGGCCGGTGGCGGACGCGACGTCGGCCCGGGACGGCGGCGGGGGTCGCTCCCCCGCGGCGCCGGCCGGCGCGGACGCGTCGAGGACGTGCCGCAGCACGAGGGCGAGGTTGTGCTCGCGCAGGGTGCCCTGGCGGGCGGGCGCGTGGCGGGGGCCGGGGGCCGGCGGGCCGGGGAGGGGCGCGTCGCCGGGCTCGGTCATGCGGTTGACCCTAGCCGGTCGGACGGATAAGTTCATCCACAAGACAAAACCGCTGCGCCGGCAGTGCCCGCAGCGTCCGCAGTGTTCTCGTGTTCGCAGTGTTCTCGATGAGGAGTGAACCCCGATGGTGCGCACGCCCACCCCCGCTGACAAGTTCTCCTTCGGCCTCTGGACCGTGGGCTGGAACGCCCAGGACCAGTTCGGCTCCGCGAGCCGCCCGTGGCTCGACCCCGTGGAGTCGGTGCACAAGCTCGCCGAGCTCGGCGCCGCGCACGTGACGTTCCACGACGACGACGTGGTGCCGTTCGGCTCCGACGCCGCCGAGCGCGACCGCATCCTGGCCCGGTTCAAGCAGGCGCTGGCCGACACCGGCGTGACCGTCGAGATGGTCACGACGAACACCTTCAGCCACCCGGTCTTCAAGGACGGCGCGTTCACCTCGAACGACCGCCGCGTGCGCCGCTACGGCCTGCGCAAGGTCGTCCGGAACGTCGACCTGGCCGCCGAGCTCGGCGCCGACACGTTCGTCATGTGGGGCGGCCGCGAGGGCGCGGAGTACGACTCCGCCAAGGACCTCAACGCCGCGCACGACCGGTACGCCGAGGGCATCGACACCGTCGCCGCGTACATCAAGGAGAAGGGCTACGGCCTGCGGATCGCCATCGAGCCGAAGCCGAACGAGCCCCGCGGCGACATCCTGCTCCCGACGATCGGCCACGCGCTCGGTCTCATCGCCAGGCTGGAGCACGGCGACATCGTCGGCCTGAACCCCGAGACCGGTCACGAGCAGATGGCGGGCCTGAACTACACGTCCGGCATCGCCGAGGCGCTGTGGGCCGGCAAGCTGTTCCACATCGACCTGAACGGCCAGCGGTCCATCAAGTACGACCAGGACCTGGTGTTCGGCCACGGCGACCTGTTCTCCGCGTTCGCGACCGTCGACCTGATCGAGAACGGCTTCCCGGCCGGCGGCCCCCGCTACGACGGCCCGCGGCACTTCGACTACAAGCCGTCCCGCACCGAGGACTTCGACGGCGTGTGGGCCTCGGCCAAGGCCAACATGGACACCTACCTGATCCTCAAGGAGCGCGCGCAGGCGTTCCGTGCGGACCCGGAGGTCCAGGCGGCGCTCGAGGAGTCCGGCGTGCTCGAGCTCGCGCAGCCGACGCTCGGCGAGGGCGAGACCCTGGCCGACCTGCTGGCCGACCGCTCGGCGTTCGAGGACTTCGACGTCGACGGCGTCGCCGCCCGCGGCTTCGGCTTCGTCCGCCTCAACCAGCTCGCGCTGGAGCACGCGCTCGGCGCCCGCTGAGCCGAGCAGACCCGCCGAGGTCGAGGGTCTCCGGCGAGGTCGAGGGTTCCGGCCCCCGATCCCGCACGGACCCTCGACCTCGGCGCATCCCCGATCCCCCTGAGCACAGCAAGGACGCATCCTCATGGCCCTCGTCGCCGGGGTGGACTCCTCCACCCAGTCCTGCAAGGTCGTCGTGCGCGACGCCGAGACCGGGGCGCTCGTGCGCACCGGCCGCGCCTCGCACCCGGACGGCACCGAGATCGACCCCCGGCACTGGTGGGACGCGCTGCAGGTGGCCGTCGCCGGCGCGGGCGGGCTGGCCGACGTCGACGCGGTCGCGGTCGGCGGGCAGCAGCACGGCCTGGTGGCGCTCGACGCCGACGGCGAGGTCGTCCGCGACGCGCTGCTGTGGAACGACACCCGGTCGGCGCCGTCCGCACTCGCGCTGGTCGAGGAGCTGGGCGGCCCGCAGGCCTGGGCCGACGCCATCGGCTCCGTGCCCGTCGCGTCGCTCACCGTCACCAAGCTGCGCTGGCTGCGCGACCACGAGCCCGAGGCCGCCGCCCGGGTCGCCGCCGTCGCCCTCCCGCACGACTGGCTGACCTGGCGGCTGGCCGGGTACGGCCCCGGGAACGCGGACCTGGAGGCGCTGACCACCGACCGGTCCGACGCCTCCGGCACCGGCTACTGGTCGCCGTTCACCGAGGACTACCGCCGCGACCTGCTCCGGCTGGCACTCGGTCACGACGTCGTGCTGCCGCGGGTGGTGGGCCCGGGCGACGCCGCCGGGACCGCCGGCGACACCGGGCTCGCGCGCCCCGGGGCCGCGCTGGGGGCGGGCGCGGGCGACAACGCCGCGGCCGCGCTGGGGCTCGGGATGGTGGCCGGGGACGTCGCCGTCTCCATCGGCACGTCCGGCGTGGTGTCCGCGGTCTCCGCCACGCCGACCGCCGACGGGTCCGGCCTGGTCACCGGGTTCGCGGACGCCACCGGCGCCTACCTGCCGCTGGCCTGCACGCTGAACGCCTCACGCGTGCTGGACGCCGCGGCGCGGATGCTCGGCGTCGACCACGCCGGGCTGTCCGCCCTGGCGCTGTCCGCCCCCGCGGGGGCCGACGGCCTGGTGCTGGTGCCCTACCTGGAGGGCGAGCGCACGCCGAACAAGCCGGACGCCACCGGCGCGCTGCACGGGATGCGGCTGGCGAACACCACGCCCGCGCACCTGGCGCGTGCGGCCGTCGAGGGCATGCTGTGCGCGCTGGCCGACGGGCTCGACGCGCTGCGGGCGCAGGGCGTGCCGGTGGAGCGGGTGCAGCTGATCGGCGGCGGTGCGCAGTCCGAGGCCGTGCGGCGGATCGCCCCCGCGGTGCTCGGGCTCGACGTCACCGTGCCCACCCCGGGCGAGTACGTCGCGGACGGGGCCGCGCGCCAGGCCGCGTGGGTGCTCTCGGGCACGGCCCAGCCGCCGTCGTGGACGTC
>DAMBCY010000260.1:0-5774 GCA_032056255.1 Cellulomonas sp.
TGCTCCTTCGAGGGCGGTACCGAGGCTTGCCTCACCCTAGACCGGCTCGCCGGTGCCCGGCGTGCCGCGCCCACCCGTCGGGCACCGGCCGCCTACGCTCGCGACTGTGAGCACCGGGACCCGTGACGCGCCTCCGGAGTTCATCCGCGCCCTGCGGTCGCTGCGCGGCGTTACGCTGCGGCCCGAGGTCTCCCTGGAGGAGGCACCCGGGCCGACCCGCATCGCCCCGTACACCGCCGCGCTCGTCGCCGAGGTGCACGCCACCCGCCGGGACCCGGAGGCCGACGCCCTGGCCACCGGGCGGTTCGTCGTGCTGCACGACCCGGCGGGCCAGGAGGCGTGGGAGGGCGCGTTCCGGCTCGTGACCCTCGTGCGCGCGACCCTGGAGCCCGAGGTCGGCCAGGACCCGCTGCTGGCCGAGGTCGCGTGGAGCTGGTTCGCGGACGCCCTGGAGTCCGCCGACGTCGACGCCCACGCCGCCGGCGGCACGGTGACCCGGGTGCTGTCCCAGTCCTTCGGCGCGCTGGACGAGCGCCCGGAGCTGTGCGAGCTCGAGCTGCGCGCCTCCTGGACGGCCCGTGACGAGGACCTGGCCCCGCACCTGCGTGCGTGGGGGGTCCTGCTCTGCACGGTCGCCGGCCTGCCGCCGCTGCCCGACGGCGTCGTCCCCCTCGGGCTGCGGCACTGACCTGGCACGACGCGGCGGGGTGCCGTCCCGGCTCGCGCGCGTGCGGGCCGGTCGGCGACCGGAGGTCACGAGCAGGACACGATGTCACCCGTTCCGCTCAAGACACGGGCGCGCCGGGCCGATAGGGGGAAGACGTGATGGACCGTCAAGGGGGCACCGTAGTGAGCATCGACCCGATCCGACGGGGGCCCGGCCTCGCGCCGGGTGCAGCCCCCGGTGCCCGAGCGGCCACGCTCGCCCCCCAGACCCGCCGCCCCGGCACCTCCGGCGCCGGCGCGGGCTCCGCAGGGTCGGATCCCCGTCGCCGCGGCCTGGGCCAGATGTGCGTCGTCGTCACCGAGCTCGCCGAGGGCGACGGGCAGACCCTCGTGCGCAACCTGCGCCGCCGCGGCTCCGGCCGCGTGATCCTGCTCGCCCGCCGCGCCGGGCGTCGCGACCTCGTCGGCCTGCTCACCGGCGGCCTGCGCGGCGCGGTCGCCACGGAGCCGAACGCCACCGTCGGTCCGGCCGGCAGCGCCCCGGGCGCCGTGCCGTCCCCGTTCGCCCGCACCCGCCCCGACCTGACCACCCGCGAGCTCTCCGTCCTGCGCCTCGTCGCCGACGGGTTCAGCAACCGGGCGATCGGCGACGAGCTCGGCCTGTCCGCGCTGACCGTCAAGAGCCACCTGGCCCGCATCTCCCGCAAGCTCGGCACCGGCGACCGGGCCGCCCTGGTCGCGATCTCCATCCGCACCGGTCTGCTCGCCTGAGCCCGCGATCCGCGACCGGTCCCGCGCGGCGTGCCGGCCGCGGGGGTGCGAGCACCTACGGTTGACCCATGCAGTCCGTCCCGCACCCGGCCGGCGCCCCGGCCGGAGACCCGCCCGAGCAGCCCGAGGTCGTCCCCCTCACCGAACCCGCGGAGGGCATCCCCGCCGTCGTCGACACCCCCGAGGCGTTCGCCCGGGTCGTGGCGGCGTTCGGAGCGGGCACCGGCCCCGTCGCCGTCGACGCCGAACGTGCGTCCGGCTACCGCTACGGGCAGCACAACTACCTCGTCCAGGTGCGCCGCGAGGGCGCCGGCACCGCGCTGATCGACCCGGTCGGCGTGCCCGACCTGTCGCCGCTGTCCGACGCGCTCGTGGGCGTCGAGTGGGTGCTGCACGCGGCGTCCCAGGACCTGCCCGCGCTCGTCGAGCAGGGCATGCGACCGTCCCGGGTCTTCGACACCGAGCTCGGCGCGCGGCTGCTCGGCCTGGAACGGGTCGGCCTGGCCGCCGTCGTCGCCGAGCTGCTCGGTCTGGGGCTCGCCAAGGAGCACTCCGCCGTCGACTGGTCCACCCGGCCCCTGCCCGAGCAGTGGCTCCGGTACGCCGCCCTGGACGTCGAGGTGCTGATCGAGCTGCGCGAGGTGCTGGCCGAGCGGCTGGCCGTCGCCGGCAAGGCGCAGTGGGCCGCCGAGGAGTTCGAGGCCGTGCGCCTCGCTCCCCCGCCCGCGCCGCGCCTCGAGCCCTGGCGCCGGGTCTCCGGCGTGCACGCGATCCGCGACCCGCGCCGGCTCGCCGTGGTCCGCTCGCTCTGGGAGACCCGGGACGAGAACGCCCGCCAGCGGGACATCTCGCCCGGGCGGGTGCTGCCGGACGCCGCGATCGTCGCCGCCGCGCAGGCGCTGCCCAGGTCCGTCCCGGCGCTCGTCGCCCTGCCGGCGTTCGCCGGCAAAGGCACCCGCCGGCGCGCGGCGCTCTGGCAGCGCGCGATCGACGCCGGGCTCGCCCTCCCCGAGGCCGAGCTCCCGTCCGCGCGCGGGCCGCGCTCCGACGCCCCGCCGCCCCCGCGCGCCTGGGCCGACCGCGACCCCGCCGCCGCGGCCCGGCTCGCCGCCGCGCGGGAGATCGTCGCGGACCTGTCGCAGACGCACACCGTGCCCGCCGAGAACCTGCTGCAGCCCGACCTGCTGCGCCGGGTGTGCTGGACGCCGCCGCAGCCCGCGGACGAGCAGCACCTCGCCGAGCGGCTCGCCGCCGGGGGTGCCCGGCCCTGGCAGATCGGGCTGATCGCCCCGCGCCTGGCCGAGGCGTTCGCCGCGGAGTCCGCCCCCGCCTGACCGCCCACCCCGGCGAGCCCCGTCCTCCCGCGCTGCCCCTCCGGCGCCGAGATAGGTCCTCCCGGCCGAGATAGGTCCTTCCGGGCACCCCTCGGACCGGGAAAGGACTATCTCGGCGGCAGTCGCAGGGGCAAGGGCAGCGGCAGTCGTCGGGGCGGTGGGTGCCGCGACAGGCAGGCGGGTGGCGGTTAGGGTCGCGGTGTTCTGTCGGACACCGCCGTCCCAGGGGAGCACCGCATGCGTCACGCCGCCGAGCCCGGCACCGGGTCCAGCGCCGCCACCAGCACGTCCGCCGACACCGCGCGGCCCGCGGTGACCCCGCTGGACCGGCTGCCCGGAGAGCCGGACGAGCACGTGCTGCGGGTCGCCGTCCAGGACGTGCCGCTGCCGGCCGACGGGGGCGTGCTCGCGGTGCTGACGCTCACCGCCACCGACGAGCGCCGTCCCACGACGCTCGGTCCGCGCGGGCTCGGCGTGCTGCACGAGGCGCTGCTGGCGGTCCGCGACCGGGCGGCCGCCGGCGAGGTCGCCGCGGTGGCGGTCACCGGGCGGCCGGGATGCTTCGTCGCCGGCGCGGACCTCACGGTCGCCCGCCGGCTCCGCGGGCTGCCGGACACCCGGGGGCTCGGCGTGGCGGGGCACGCCACCCTGCGGCTGCTGGGCGAGCTGCCCGTGCCGACCTTCGCGTGGATCACCGGCCACGCGCTCGGCGGCGGGCTCGAGCTGGCCCTGCACTGCGACCACCGTGTCGTCGCCGCGGGCGTCCGGTCGCTCGCGCTGCCCGAGGCCTCGCTGGGCATCGTGCCGGGCTGGGGCGGCTGCTGGCTGCTCCCCCGCCTGGTCGGGCTGCCCGCCGCGATCGACCTCGCCGTGCACCGGCCGCTGGCGAACAACCGGATGACCACCGCGGAGCAGGCGCTCGAGATCGGGCTGGTCGACGCGGTGCTGCCCGCCGAGGGGTTCGACCACGCCGCCCTGGCCTGGACGTCCGGCACCCTGCGCGCCGGCTCCGCGGTCCCGAGCCCGCGCGACCGGCAGCCGCCCGCGCCGCGCGCCGACGACCCGGACCCGGTCACCGCCGCCGCGGCCGCCCTGGACGCCCGGCTGCACGGCGCCGCCCCGGCGTACGCGCACGTGCTCGACCTGCTCGCCCGGGCCGGCTCCCGAGACCGCGACGCGGGGTTCGCCGCCGAGGACGCCGTGCTGGCGACGCTGCTGCTGTCGGACCAGTGCCGCGCGGCGCTCTACGCGGCCGACCTCGCCGGCGGCCGGGGCCGGCGACGGTCGGCAGGCCCGGCCCCGGCGGGCCCCGGGCCGCACGAGGTGCGCCGGATCGGCATCGTCGGGGCCGGCCTGATGGCCGCCCAGCTGGCGGTGCTGCTCGGGGGCCGCCTGGACGTCCCCGTCGCGATGCGGGAGGTCGACGAGGAGCGGGCCGCCGCCGGCCGGGACCGCGTGCGCGACCTCGTCGAGCAGGCCGTCGCCCGCGGCCGCCTGCGGGAGGACGCCGGCCGCCGCCTCCTGGGTCAGGTGCAGGTGGGCACCGACCTCGGCGCGCTGGCGGAGGCCGACCTCGTCGTCGAGGCCGTCACCGAGGTGCTCGACGTCAAGCGCGCCGTCCTGGCCGAGCTCGAGGGGCTCGTGCGCCCGGACTGCGTGCTCGCGACCAACACGTCCGCGCTCTCGGTCACCGCGATGGCCGACGGGCTGGTGCACCCGGGACGCGTCGTCGGGCTGCACTTCTTCAACCCGGTCGCGCAGATGCCACTCGTCGAGGTCGTCGCCACCGCGGCCGGGGACCCCGCCGCGCTCGCGACCGCGGTGGACGTCGCCCGGCGTGCCGGGAAGACCGTGGTCGAGACCACCGACCGGCCGGGCTTCGTCGTGAACCGGGTGCTGCTGCGCCTGCTCGCCGACGTGCTCGGGGCCGTCGAGGACGGCACGCCCGTCGAGGTCGCCGACGCCGCACTGCGGCCCCTGGGCCTGCCGATGAGCCCGTTCGCCCTGCTGCAGCTGGTGGGGCTGCCGGTGGCGCGGCACGTCCTGGTGACGCTGCACGACGAGCTCGGGCCGCGCTACCCGCTGTCCCCCGGCCTCGACCGGCTGGTCGCGGAGGGCCGGTCCGTGGCGGTCCCGGGGCGCTCGGGGCCGGCGCAGGTCGACCCGGCGGTGCAGGACGCGTTCGGCACGCCCGGCGCGGGCGACGCCGCGGCCGTGCTGGAGCGCGTGGCGCGCGGGCTCGCGGAGGAGATCGGGCTGCTGCTCGACGAGGGCGTCGTGGCCGGGGCGGAGCAGGTCGACCTGGCGATGCTGCTCGGGGCGGGCTGGCCCGCGCACCTCGGGGGCATCTGCCCGTGGCTGGACCGCGAGGGCTGGTCGGAGCGGGTGCTCGGGCGCCGGCTGCTGGAACCCGGCGTCGCGGACGCGCCCGGCGCGGCGGCCTGACGACCGCGGGTGCCCGACGACCACGGGGGCCGAGCCTTGCGGTCTCAGCCCCCCGGCGTCTCAGCCGCGGGGGCTCAGAAGACGGTCAGGCCGCGGTCGCGGAACTGCTGCCGCACCCGGGCGACGAGCTCCGGGCTCGGCGGCTGCGTGTCGGTCAGCTCGTACGGCATGCCGAGCGCCTGCCACTTGTCCTGCCCCATCTGGTGGAACGGCAGCACCTCGACCCGGCTGACGGTCGACAGCGTCACCACGTAGTCCGCGACGGCGTCGACGTTCTCGGGCGCGTCGGTCAGGCCCGGCACCAGGACGAACCGGATCCAGATCTCGGTGCCGCTCGCGGCGACGCGGCGCCCGAAGTCGAGCGTCGGCTGCAGCTCGCGGCCGGTGGTCCTCTTGTAGGTCTCGGGGATGCCGGACTTCACGTCCAGCAGCACCAGGTCGATGTCCGCGAGCATCTCGTCGGTGCAGTGCGCCCCGAGGTAGCCGGAGGTGTCGACCGCGGTGTGCACGCCGAGCTCCTTGGCGCCCCGCAGGAGGCGGGCCACGAACGCCGGCTGC
>DAMBCY010000261.1:0-5375 GCA_032056255.1 Cellulomonas sp.
CAGGATCCGGCCCTCGCCCTGCAGCGGGTGCGGGCGGCGGACCTGCTCGTACCGGCGCACCAGCACCTCGTCCGAGGCGTCCAGGAACAGGATGCGGTAGTCGACGCCCGACTCCCGCAGCTGCGCGAGCACGGCGAGCAGGTCGGCGAAGAACTCGCGCCCGCGCACGTCCACCACGGCCGCGAGCCGCAGGTCGGTGCTGGGCGGGCCGCCGTGCGTGAGCATCCCGACGAGGTGCGTGAGCATCTGGGCGGGCAGGTTGTCGACGACGTACCAGCCCATGTCCTCCAGGACGGCGCCCGCACGGGTGCGGCCGGCGCCGGACATGCCGGTGATGATCAGCAGGTGCGGCTGGCGCACGCGAGGTGCCTCGGTGGCGGCCTCGATCGCGGGGATGCCCTGCGGGACCGTGATCGGCGAGGTCTCGTCGCTCATGCCCCCAGCATGCCAGCGATCCCGCCGTCCGCCGCCCCGGTGCCGGCCCCCGGCGTGCCGTCGGCGGACGGCGCCGTCCCCGGCCCGGCGGGGCCTCCGGCCAGGGCGGCGACGACCGCCGCGGCCGTGCGCGCGCCCATGCCCGGCACCGACTCGATCTCCTCGGCGGAGGCCGCCCGGAGGCGCTTGAGCGAGCCGAAGTGCTTGAGCAGCGCCGCCGACCGCGCCGGGCCCAGCCCGGGCACCGTGTCCAGCGCCGAGACGGTCATGCCCTTGCTGCGCTTCTTGCGGTGCGCGGTGATCGCGAACCGGTGCGCCTCGTCGCGGACCCGCTGCAGGAGGTACAGCCCCTCGGAGGACCGCTGCAGGATCACCGGGTACTCCTCCCCCGGCACCCACACCTCCTCGAGCCGCTTGGCCAGGCCGCAGAGCGCGACGTCGTCGACGCCGAGCTCGGCCAGCGCGGCCGCCGCCGCGGCGACCTGGGGCGGGCCGCCGTCCACGACGACGAGGTTCGGCGGGTAGGCGAACCGCTGCGGCCGCCCGGTGGTCGCGTCCACGGGGCCGGACCGCACGGGGCCGGCGTCGGTGTCGGCCAGCGCCTCGGCGAGCTGGTCCTCGCCGAGGCCCAGCTCGAGGTCCCCCGCCTGCTCGCGCTCCGCCAGGTAGCGCCGGAACCGCCGGGTGATCACCTCGTGCATCGCCTCGGTGTCGTCCCGCGCCCCGGTGCCGTCCGCGCCGCGGATGCCGAACGAGCGGTACTCGCTCTTGCGGGCCAGACCGTCCTCGAAGACCACCATCGACGCGACCTGGTACGTGCCCTGGTTGTGCGAGACGTCGTAGCACTCGATGCGCAGCGGGGCGCTGTCGAGGTCGAGCGCCTCCTGGATCTCCCGGAGCGCCTGGCTGCGGGTGGTCAGGTCCCCCGCCCGGCGGGTGCGGTGCAGGGCGAGCGCGTGCTCGGCGTTCTTCCGGACGGTCTCGGCGAGCTCGTGCTTGTCCCCGCGCTGCGCGACCCGCACCTGCACCCGGCTCCCCCGCAGCCCGGTCAGCCAGCCCTGCACCTGCTCGGGGTCGGGCGGCAGCACCGGCACGAGGACCTCGCGCGGCACCGCGCCCGCGGCCGCGCTCGACGGGACGGCCGCCGTCGCCTCGACCGGGGCCTCCCCGTAGACCTGCTGGAGCAGGTGCTCGACCAGCTCGGCGTCGGTGACGTCCTCGACCTTCTCCACGACCCAGCCGCGCTGACCGCGGATCCGTCCGTCGCGCACGTGGAACACCTGCACCGCGGCCTCGAGCTCGTCGCCGGCGAGCGCGAAGATGTCCGCGTCCGTCCCGTCGGCCAGCACGACGGCGTTCTTCTCCGTGGCGCGCTGCAGCGCCGTGATGTCGTCGCGCAGCCGCGCGGCCCGCTCGAAGTCGAGGTCCGCCGCCGCCTCCTTCATCCGGGCGGTGAGCCGGCGCGTGAACCGGGCGGTGTCGCCCGCCATGAAGTCGGCGAACTCCTCGGCCAGGACGTGGTGGTCCTCCTGGGAGATCCGCCCCACGCACGGCGCCGAGCACTTCTCGATGTACCCGAGCAGGCACGGGCGCCCCTGCTGGTGCGCCCGCTTGAAGACGCCCGCCGAGCAGGTGCGCACCGGGAAGACCCGCAGCAGCAGGTCGACCGTCTCCCGGATCGCCCACGCGTGCGCGTACGGGCCGAAGTACCGGGTGCCGGGCCGCTTCGCCCCGCGCATGACCTGCACCCGCGGGAACTTCTCCGCCAGCGTCACGGCGAGGTAGGGGTAGGACTTGTCGTCGCGGTACTTCACGTTGAACCGCGGGTCGAACTCCTTGATCCAGGAGTACTCCAGGGCGAGCGCCTCGACCTCGGTGCCGACGACGGTCCACTGCACGGAGGCCGCGGTGGTGACCATCTGCTGGGTGCGCGGGTGCAGGCCCGCGACGTCCTGGAAGTAGCTGTTCAGGCGCTGCCGGAGGCTCTTGGCCTTGCCGACGTAGACGACCCGGCCGTGCTCGTCGCGGAACCGGTAGACGCCCGGGGAGTCCGGGATCTCGCCCGGGGCGGGGCGGTAGGTAGCGGGATCGGCCATATGCGCGAGCCTAGTTCGCGCCACCGACACACCCGCACGCGGCCGTCGGCCTACCCTGCACCATCGGCCTGCTGCACTCCTACACCGCCGACGTCGTGTGGACCGGTGCCGGCCAGCAGGGCACGACCGCGTACGGCGCCTACGGCCGCGAGCACGAGATCCGGGCCCCCGGCAAGCCGGTGGTCCTCGGCTCCGCGGACCCGGCGTCCCGGGGCGACCCGGCGCGGCACAACCCCGAGGAGCTGCTGGTCGCCGCGCTCGCGCAGTGCCACATGCTCTGGTTCCTGCACCTCGCGGCGGCCTCCGGCGTGGTGGTGGTCGGGTACACGGACCGCGCGACCGGCACGATGCGGGTCGAGGCCGCGGGGCACGGGCAGTTCACCGAGGTCACGCTGCGCCCGCACGTCACCGTGCGGGCCGGGGCGGCGGCCGGGTCGGGCGCGGCGCTGGACGCGCAGCTGGCCGACCTGCACCGGCGGGCGCACGAGCACTGCTTCATCGCGCGCTCGGTGTCGTTCCCGGTCCGCACCGAGCCGGCGCCGGGCGTCCTGGAGCCCGCGGGCACGGCCTGAGGCTCCCGCCGGCCCGGGCCGTGCCGCGGGGGACGTTCCACCCCCTCCGGGGGTCGCGGCCCGCACTACTGTCGCCTGCGACACCCACCCGCCCCGCGCGCCCGAGGAACCATGTCCGACGACCCCCTGATCGACAGCCTGGAGCGCGCCGTCGCGGCCTCGCCCGACGACGTCCC
The DNA here is from genome assembly GCA_032056255.1 of Cellulomonas sp. Lineage (GTDB taxonomy): Bacteria > Actinomycetota > Actinomycetes > Actinomycetales > Cellulomonadaceae > Cellulomonas. The sequence goes on from DAMBCY010000261.1 coordinate 3,280, forward strand.
GCTGCGCCTGCTGCTCGCCGCCCGCCACGCCGCGGCGCACCGCTACGACGAGGCGGTCCGGCACGCCGCGGCCGTCCTGGCCCAGGACCCCCGCAACGCCGAGGCGGCGACCCTGGTCGCCCGCGGCGGGCGACCCGACGACGCCAGCGTCCTGGCGGCTCTGGAGGCCGATCTCGCGCCGGCGGCGCCCGCCGACGCCGCCGCGCTCCCGCCGGTGTCGACGTCGGGGCCGCGCGGGATGGCCGACGTCGCCGGCATGGGGCCCGTCAAGGAACGCCTGGAGCGGACGTTCTTCGGCCCGCTCCGCAACCCCGACGTCGCCGCGCTCTACGGGGTGCGCGCAGGCGGCGGGCTGCTGCTCTACGGGCCCCCCGGGTGCGGCAAGACGTACGTGTCGCGCGCGATCGCGGCGGAGATCGGCGTCCAGTTCGTGGCCGGCACGGCCGCCGACCTGTTCAGCCCCTGGCTCGGCGAGGCCGAGCAGAACATCCAGGCGCTGTACGACGAGGCCGTGCGGCGCGCGCCGTGCGTCGTGCTCCTCGACGAGATCGACGCCGTGGGTCAGCGGCGCTCCGCCCTGCGGGGGTCGGCCGCCCGGTCGTCCGTCAACCAGCTGCTCATCGCGATGGACGGGGCCGCCGAGGCCGGCGTGCTCACCGTCGCCGCCACGAACCACCCGTGGGACGTCGACCCGGCGCTGCGCCGACCCGGCCGGCTCGACCGCGCCGTGCTGGTGGAGCCCCCGGACACGGGCGCGCGGGCCGAGGTGCTGCGCGTGCACCTGCGTGACCGTCCCGTCCTGGACGTCGACCTCGACGCCGTGGCCCGCAGCACCCCCGGGTTCAGCGCGGCCGACCTCGCGCACGTCTGCACCGCGGCGGTCCAGGCCGCGCTGGCGGACGCCCTCGCGACGGGCGACCTGCGTCCGGTCACCACGGCCGACCTGCTGACCGCCGCGGCAGCCGTCACCCCGTCGACCGCCGCCTGGTTCGACACCGCGCGGACGGTCGTGCGGTTCGCCGGGCGCAGCGGCGAGTACGAGGACCTGCGCGCGTACATGCGGCGGGAGAAGCTGCTGTGACCCTCGCCGGACCGGGCGCGGACGACGCGCGCCTGCGCGAGCTCGCGCTCGCCGAGAACGAGCTGGACCGGGAGCTCGGCCCGCGCGCGCTCGACCGGGCCGAGGCGCTGCTGACGCAGGACCCCGACGACGTCGACGCCCTCGTCGTCGCGGCCCGGGCGCACCTCGTCTCGGTCGGCACGGACGACCCGCGCGGCCCCGCCGCCACCGCGCACCACGCGGCGGCGGTGGCGGCCACCGCGCGCGCCGTGGCCCTCGCCCCGGGGCACGCCCCGCACCTGCGCCTGCACGCCGGGGCGCTCGCCGGTGCACGCCGGTTCCGGGAGGCCCGGTCGGCCGCCGCGGAGGCGGTGCGGATCGAGCCGACCGACCCGTGGAACCACGGGATCGAGGCCCTGGTCCTGCTCGACGCCGGGCGGCGCGGGCCGGCGGCGGAGGCGGCGGCACGGGCGGTGGCGCTGGCGCCCGAGGACCCGGACATCCGACTGGTCCAGGCGCGCGCCGCTCTCGGCCGCGGCGGGCCGCGGAGCCGGCACGCCGCCCGGGCGCACGCCCTCGCCGCGCTGGAGCTCGCGCCGACGCACGGGGACGCGGCGCTGTTCCTGGCGGGGCTGGACGGGCAGCGCCGGGGCAGCGCGGCGACGGTCCGGTCGCTCGGCGCGCACGCGGACCGGCTTCGTATCGCCCCGGGAGACCAGGAGGCCCGGCTGCAGCTGGACCTCGTCGCGCGCAACCTGCTGCTGGTGCCGGTCGCGGTCATCGGGCTCGCACTGGCGGTGATCCTCCGGACCTGGTGGTCCGCGGCCGCGGACCCCGCCGGGTTCGCCCGCCCCGTGGCGCTGGGGGCGGTCGCCGTGGCGGCGCTCCACCTGCTCGTCACCGTCACGCGGCTGGACCGGGACGTCCGCCACCACCTCGCGGACCTGGTGCGTGAGCCGCTCGTGGGCGCCGCGGTCGCCGCGACCGGGACGGCGGTCGTCAACCTCGTCCTGTGCGCCTTCTGGCCCGGTCCCGG
>DAMBCY010000261.1:5385-5753 GCA_032056255.1 Cellulomonas sp.
CCGGTGCCCTCTGGTGGTCGCTGCCCGCGGCGGCCGCCTGCGTGGCCGCGACCGTCTGCGCGCGGCAGGCGGCGCGGCGACCGGGTGCGCGACGGGGCCGTCCGTCCACCCGGCGCGTGGCCCTCGACCCGCTCGTGGGCGGGGTCGACGCGGTGATCATCGGGTGCCTCGGGGCGCTGGCCACCGTGGGCTTCACGCTGATCGCGATCCTCCAGCCGGACGGCCCGGCGGAGGACGACCGCGTCGAGATGGCGCTGTTCGCGGTGGGCTCCGCCGTCGTGACGGCGGGCGCGTTCCTCGTCTGGCGCCGGCGGCGCCGGGAGCGGCGGGGCGACTGACGCCCGCGCGTCCGCCCCCCCCCCCCCCCC
>DAMBCY010000262.1:0-875 GCA_032056255.1 Cellulomonas sp.
AGGCCATCGTCACGACGAACAGCGGCGCGGCGACCGACACGACCGCCGACCACGACGGCTCCGGGATCGTCCACGCGAACGACGGGAGCAGGTCGGCGCCGTCCAGGGCGCGGACCTCCGGCGAGGCGACGGCCAGGACGACCGCGAGCCCGATCGCGGCGGGCGCCGACCAGCGCGGGGCCACGCGCAGCAGCACCAGCCAGACCAGGACGACGGGCCCGACGAGGAGCGGCCGGTCCACCACGGCGCGCACCGGGGCGAGGCACAGGTCGAGCAGGACCCCGGCGAGCATCGCGCTCGCGAGCGGCACCGGGATCAGCCGCACCCAGCCCTCCAGCCGGCGCCACAGGCCGACGGCGGCGAGCAGGAGCCCGCACAGCACGAACCCCGCGACGGCCTGCGCCCAGCCGCCCGCCGCGGTGCCGGTCGTGGCGAGCAGCGCGGCTCCGGGCGTCGACCAGGCGACGGTGATCGGCAGCCGGGTGCGCCACGCGAGCAGGACCGTCGCCGCGCCCATCGCGAGCGTCACGGCGAGCAGCCCGGACGCGGCCTGCGCGGGCGTCGCGCCGACGGCCCGCAGGCCGTTCAGCACCACCGCGAACGCGCTGGTGAACCCGACCAGCGCCGTGACGGCCCCCGCCGCGACGTGGGTGGCGGTGTCCGGGAGCGGGTGGGTCGACGTCACGGCAGGGACGGTAGCCACGTCGTGTGTCCGGCCGGTTGCGGGGCCGCTCCGCGGACGTCCGACCGCGCGGGGCCCGTCAGACGTCGCCCAGCAGCCCTGCGATCTCCGGCAGCTGCTCGGGTGCCGCCTGCACGAGCATCGTGGTGACGACCGTGTCCCGCCAGGCCCGCGCCTGCGCGCGCACGTCCTG
>DAMBCY010000262.1:885-5750 GCA_032056255.1 Cellulomonas sp.
CTGCGGCGTCCCGACCAGGGCGACGTCCCGCACCAGCTCGGTCGGCACCGCCGCGGCGGCCCGGGCGCGGTCGCCGGCCAGGAAGTGCGCCTGGATCTCCGCGCACGCCTCCGCGTACCCGAGCCGGGCGATCGCGTTCGCGTGGAAGTTCGCGCCCTTCGCGCCCATGCCGCCGGCGTACAGCGCGACGAACGGCCGCACGGCGTCGGCGGCGCGCTCCACGTCGGGCCCGAGCACGACGGGCACGGTCGCGGTGACCTCGAACTCCGCCGCCGGACGGGTGCCCGCCGCGCGCCGGGCGAACCCGTCGGCCAGGCGCTCGCGGACCTCCGCGTCGAGCCGGGGTGCGACGAACAGCGGCAGCCAGCCGTCGGCGATCTCCGCGGCGAGCGCGATGTTCTTCGGCCCCTCGGCCGCCAGGTGGATCGGCAGGTCCGCGCGCAGCGGGTGCACGGTGGACCGCAGCGCCCTGCCGAGCCCGGAGCCCTCGCCGTCGGGCAGCGGCAGCCGGTAGAACTCCCCGTCCGCCCGGACCGGGCCCTCGCGGCGCAGCACGTCCCGCACGACCGCGACGTACTCCCGGGTGCGCGCGAGCGGGCGCGGGTAGGGCAGGCCGTACCAGCCCTCGACGACCTGCGGGCCGGACGCCCCGAGCCCCAGGGTGAACCTGCCGCCCGACAGGTGGTCGAGGGTCAGCGCGGCCATCGCCGTGGCCGTCGGGGTGCGGGCGGCGATCTGGGCGACGGCCGTCCCCAGCCGGACCCGGGACGTCCACGCGCCCCACCAGGCCAGCGGGGTGAACGCGTCGGAGCCGTACGCCTCGGCCGTCCACACCGAGTCCAGACCCAGGCGGTCCGCGGTCAGCACCGCCTCCGCCGCCCCGGGCGGGGGACCCGCCGACCAGTACCCGGTGTGGTAGCCGAGCCGCATGCGTGCCTCCCGTCGCCGGGCACCGCGCCGCTGCGGGGCCCGGGGCCATGCTGCCGCGCGGGCCGGACGGGCGCGAGGGGCCGCGCGCGCCCGTCGTCCCCGCCGACCGCGCGGGCTCAGCGCGGGAGGCGGCCCCGCGCCCGCTCCGTCAGCGTCGTCAGCAGCGCGGCGCCGGTGGCGGCGTCGTCCACGGTCACGACGAAGGTGCGCCCGTTGGTCCGCGTCACCTCGATCGCCTCACCGGTGCGGACGACGTAGCCGACCTGACCGTCGAGGGCGATCCGGAAGCCCCACCCGCCGTACTGCCGCAGCGGGCGGACCTGCACGACGTCGACCCCGGTGATCTCGTCCAGCGGGACCCGGAACCGCGGCCACCCGACGGCGGAGCGCGCGCGCAGCCCGCGCGCGTCGACGGTCACGACGACGACCGCGCCGGTCAGGATCAGGGCCGCGAGCGCGAGGAGCAGGACGAGCAGCACCGGCGTCCGGAGCAGCACGACGAGCGTCCCGAGGCCGACGGCCGTGCCGCCGCCGAGGACGAGCGCGGCCGGGCTCCGGACGGATCCGGTCCACGCGGCGCGCTCGTGCGCCCCCAGGTCGACCTGCGGCCCGTCGAGCGGCGCCGGGTCCGTGACGGGGGCGGGCGGGTCGCCCGGCACCGCCCAGGCGCAGAGGCCGCCGGCCAGCAGCCCCGCGCCCAGCGCGAGCAGCACCACCGGGTCGATGTCGGGGGTCGCCGCGGCGTCGGCCAGCCCGCGCTGCACGGCGAGCGACCCGCCGACCAGCACCGACCCGAACACCGACGTGCCCGTGGCGAGCCCGACGCCGAGCCGGCGTGTCGTCGCCTCCCGGCCGCGCAGCACGGCCAGCAGCCAGAACGCGACCGCGAGGGCGCCGAACGCCGCACCGAGGACCGCGAGCGTGGACCCGAGCGACCCGAACCCGTCCGCACCGTCCGGGCCGAAGTGCGTGGCGACCGGGTCGGGCAGGTCGTCGCGCCAGGAGGTGGCGAGCAGGGCGGTGACCACGAGCACCAGCGCGGACGGCACGAGCCCGAGCAGCGTGCTGGCCCCGCGGTGCGGCACCGGGGTGCGGGTGGCGGCATCCGTGCCGGGGGTCGTCATCGGTTCTCCTCCGAGGTCAGGGCCTCCTTGACGAGGCCCAGGGTCGTCCCGGGGGCGAGTCCCAGGCGGCGGGCGGTCCCGACGAGCGCGGTCACCGCGTCGTGCACGGGGGCCAGGTCGTCCGTCGCCCGCTCCGCGACGACCGCGCCCCGGCCGCGACGCAGCTCGATCAGCCCCTCGTCGCGCAGGTCCTGGTAGGCGCGCAGCACGGTGTGCAGGTTGACGTCGAGCGAGGCGGCTAGGTCGCGAGCGGCCGGGAGCCGGGCACCGGGGCGGAGCTCGTCGTGCAGCACCGCCACGCGGACCTGCGACGCGAGCTGCGCGAACAGCGGCTCGGCAGAGGCGGGGTCGATGCGGAGCAGCACCCGATGAGCATAGTTGTTCGAAGACAACTAGAACAACTTATCTGCCTGACACACCGGGGTCCTAGGGTGTGCCGCAGGGAGCGCGCCGGCACTCCCGCACGGTCGGCACCCGAGGGCGTCGACCGTGGTCAGCCGCACGGAAGGACCCGCCCATGCCCGGCGCCGTTCACCACATCGCCCTCGTGGCCCACGACAACAAGAAGGTCGAGCTGCTCCGCTGGGCCGAGTTCAACCGCGGCACGCTCTCGCGCCACCACCTCTACGCCACGGGCACGACCGGCACGATGGTCGAGTACGAGCTCGGTCTGCCCGTCACCCGGCTGCTGTCCGGCCCGGTGGGCGGGGACCAGCAGATCGGCGCGAAGATCGCCGAGGGCACCATCGACATGCTGGTCTTCTTCTGGGACCCGCTGGAGCCGCAGCCGCACGACCCGGACGTCAAGGCCCTGCTGCGCATCGCCGCCGTGTGGAACGTGCCGATGGCGGCCAACCCGGCCACGGCGGACATGCTGATCTCGTCGCCGATGCTCGCCGAGGCGTGGACCAGCCGCCCGGAGATCACCGCGCGCTCCTGGGACGGCGGCGCGCCGGTCGAGTGACGGGTCAGATGTAGATCGCCGGGTCGTCGATCTCCGGCTCCGGGGGAGCCGCGGCCGGGCGGGGCCGGATCATCGCGGGCACGCCGACCGCCACCGCGCCGGGCGGCACGTCCTTGAGCACCACGGCGTTCGCGCCGATCTGGGCCCCGTCGCCGATCCACACCGGGCCGAGCACCTTCGCCCCGGCGCCCACCACCACGCCGTCGCCGACGGTGGGGTGCCGCTTGCCGCGCTTCATCGTCTTGCCGCCGAGCGTGGCGCCGTGGAACAGCACCACGTCGTCGCCGACCACGGCGGTCTCGCCGATCACGACTCCCATGCCGTGGTCGATGAACAGCCGGCGCCCGATCGTCGCGCCGGGGTGGATCTCCACCCCGGTGACGGCGCGGGACAGCTGGGACAGCAGCCGGGCCGGCAGGCGCAGGCCCGGCCGCTGCCACAGGCGGTGCGCCACCCGGTGCACCCACACGGCGTGCAGGCCCGGGTAGGCGAGGACGACCTCGGCCCGCGACCGCGCCGCCGGGTCCCGGCGCTGCGCGGCGTCCAGGTCCTCCCGGAGCGTCCGGGCGAACCCGTGCAGGCGCCGCCAGTGCTCCTGCAGGTCCGCCGGCGCCCGGGTGCCGGGCGACGCCGGCTGCGGCACGCCGGCGGGCCCGCCCGGCCGGGACGCGTCGTCCCGGCCGGAGGGGTGCGGCAGTCGCGTGGTCGAGGTCATCGCGATCAGTCCAGGAGGTCGGCGTACAGGATGGAGGACAGGTAGCGCTCGCCGAACGACGGGATGATCGCGACGATCAGCTTGCCGGCGTTCTCGGGACGCTTGCCGAGCTCGATCGCGGCGTGCAGGGCGGCGCCGGACGAGATGCCCACGAGCAGGCCCTCCTCCTTGGCGGCCCGGCGGGCGACGGCCACGGCGGTCTCGGCGTCCACGTCGATGATCTCGTCGTAGATGCCGGTGTCGAGGATCTCGGGCACGAAGTTCGCGCCGATGCCCTGGATCTTGTGCGGGCCGGGCTGGCCGCCGTTGAGGATCGGCGACTCGGCCGGCTCGACGCCGACGATCGTCACGCCGGGCTTGCGCTCCTTCAGCACCTGGCCGACGCCCGTGATCGTGCCGCCGGTCCCGATGCCGGCGACCAGGATGTCCACGGCGCCGTCGGTGTCCGCCCAGATCTCCTCGGCCGTCGTGCGGCGGTGGATCGCCGGGTTGGCCTCGTTCGCGAACTGCCGGGCGAGGACGGCGCCCGGACGCTCGGCGACGATCTCGTCGGCGCGGTTGACGGCGCCCTTCATGCCCTCGGACGCCGGCGTGAGGATCAGCTCGGCGCCGTAGGCGCGCAGCAGCGCGCGCCGCTCCTTGGACATGGACTCCGGCATCGTCAGGACCACGTCGTAGCCGCGGGCCGCGCCGACGAACGCGAGCGCGATGCCGGTGTTGCCGCTGGTCGCCTCGACGATCGTGCCGCCCGGCTTCAGCTCGCCCGACGCCTCGGCCGCGTCCACGATCGCGACGCCGATGCGGTCCTTGACCGAGCTGGCCGGGTTGTAGAACTCGAGCTTGCCGACGACCGTGGCGCCGATGCCCTCGGTCAGCTTGTTGATCCGCACCAGCGGGGTGTTGCCGATGAGCTGGGTCGCGTCGTCGTAGATGCGTGCCATGTCCTGGTTTCCGTCCGTCCTGTGAGTCCTGCGGGGTGGTGGGGGGGTGACGCGTGGAGCGGTCACGGCCGGGCGGGCCCGCGCCGTGGGTCCGGGGGCGAGCACCGGCCCGGCGTCGTCGGCGACCCGTCGCGGGTGCGGACGCGCGGGTGCGGCCGGCGCTCTAGAGACAGCGACAGGTGCGCGGGGCG
>DAMBCY010000263.1:0-5742 GCA_032056255.1 Cellulomonas sp.
GGCTGGACGACCCGCGCCCGCTGCCCGATCGGTTCGCCCCGGTCGTCGGCGCCGACGGCGTCGCCCGCCCGGTCACCGGACCGGAGCTGCGCCGCGACCCGCTGACCGGCGACTGGATCCCCATGGCCGCGCACCGGATGAACCGGACGTTCCTGCCGCCGGCCGACGCGAACCCCCTCGCGCCGGCCCGCCCCGGCGCCGCGTACTCCGACGGCGAGATCCCGGACACCGGCTACGACGTCGTGGTGTTCGAGAACCGCTTCCCCTCGCTCATGGCGGTCCCGGGCGTCGAGGACGTGCTCACGCACGCCGACGGCGAGGAGCTGTGGCCCGTCCGCCCCGCCGCCGGGCGCTGCGAGGTCATCTGCTTCTCCTCCGACCCGACGGCCTCGCTCGCCGCGGTCTCCCCGCGGCGCATGCGCACGATCGTCGAGGCCTGGGCCGACCGCACCCGCGCGCTGGGCGAGCTGCCCGGCATCGAGCAGGTGTTCGCGTTCGAGAACCGGGGCAAGGAGATCGGCGTCACCCTGCACCACCCGCACGGGCAGATCTACGCCTTCCCCTACCTGACGCCCCGCACGCAGGCGATGCTCGGCCAGGCGCGCGCGCACGCGGACCGCACCGGGCGGCTGCTCGGTCGGGACGTCCTGGACGCCGAGCTGCGGCACGGGCAGCGCGTCGTGCTGGAGTCGGAGCACTGGGTGGCGTACGTGCCGTTCGCGGCCCGCTGGCCCGTGGAGGTGCACCTGGTCCCGCGCCGGGACGTGCCCGACCTGCCCGCGCTCACCGACGCCGAGCGCGCCGACCTGTCGGTGACCTACCTGGAGCTGCTGCGGCTGCTGGACCTGTTCTTCGTCGAGCCGGGGACCGGCGCGCCGCTCGCGCTGCCGTACATCTCCGGCTGGCACCAGGCCCCCGTGCGCGAGGGCCGCGACCTGTCCCGCCTGCAGCTGCAGGTGTTCTCGGTGCTCCGCGCGCCGGGCAAGCTCAAGTACCTCGCAGGAGTGGAGTCGGCCATGGCGGCCTGGATCAGCGACACGACGCCCGAGCGCATCGCCGCCCGCCTGCAGGAGGTGGCCCGGTGACCGCCCCCGTGTGGGTCGGGGCCTGGGACCCGGCCGAGGGCGCCGCGCGCGTCCGCGCCCTGTTCGCCGAGCGGCTCGGCGGCGACCCGGACGGCACCTGGTCGGCGCCCGGACGGGTGAACCTCATCGGCGAGCACACCGACTACAACGACGGCCTCTGCCTGCCGTTCGCCCTGCCGCACCGCACCTACGCCGCCGTGCGCCGCACCAAGGGAGACGTCGTCCGGCTGGTGTCCGCGCAGGAGAGCGCCGGCGTGCGGGAGATCGCGCTCGCCGACGTCCGCCCCGGCGCGGTCGACGGCTGGCCCGGGTACGTCGTCGGCGTGGCCTGGGCGCTGCGCGAGGCCGGGTACCCGGTCGGCGGGTTCGACGTCGCCGTCGACTCCTGCGTGCCCTACGGCGCCGGGCTGTCGTCCTCGGCCGCGCTCGAGTGCTCCGTGGCGGTGGCGCTCGACGCCCTGTTCGGCCTCGGGCTGGCCGGCACCGGCGACGACCCGGACGACGCGGGCAGGGCCGTCCTGGTCCGGGCCTGCATCCGGGCCGAGAACGAGATCGCCGGGGCGAGCACCGGCGGCATGGACCAGTCCGCCTCGCTGCGTGCCCGCGCGGGGCACGCGCTGCTGCTCGACTGCCGGGACGGGTCGGTCCGGCACGTGCCGTTCGACCTCGCGGCGCACGACCTCGCCCTGCTCGTCATCGACACGAAGGCCGAGCACGCGCTGGTCGACGGGCAGTACGCCGCGCGGCGGGACGCCTGCGAGCGGGCCGCGGCGGTCCTCGGGGTGCCGACGCTCCGGGAGATCGACCCCGGCGGGCTCGGCGACGCGCTCGCGACGCTGGCGCACGGCACGGGCCCGCTCGGCGCGGGCTCGACGGAGGCCGACGTGCTCGTGTCCCGCGTCCGGCACGTCGTGACGGAGATCGCGCGGGTGCAGGAGTTCGTCGCCCTGCTCGACGACGACCGGGTGGCCGAGGTCGGCGACGCCATGGACGCGTCGCACGCCTCGCTCCGGGACGACTACGAGGTCTCCTGCCACGAGCTCGACCTCGCGGTCGGGACCGCCCGCGACGCGGGCGCGCTGGGGGCGCGGATGACCGGCGGCGGGTTCGGCGGCTCGGCGATCGCCCTGGTGCCGGCCGACGCGGTGGACGCCGTCGCGGACGCGGTGGCGGAGGCGTTCGCGCGCGAGAGGCTGCACGCGCCGGCGTTCCTGGTCGCGACGGCCGGCGGCCCCGCGGCCTGACGACGGCACGCGGCTCGCCGGCGGGCACCGCGCTGCCACCCGGGAACCCGCCCGCGATGCCGCCCGGAGACCCGCCCGCGGACCCGCTCAGGGGCCGGGCCGGAGCCGGGCGGCGTCCTCGTGCAGCGCGAACAGCACCGAGTAGGGCCGCCGGCCCTCGTGCGCCGGTCGGCGGTCGGCGAGCTCCTCGAAGAACTGGTCGACCCGGCCCAGGAGCTCGTCGAGCTCAGCCGGGCTCAGCCGGACGCCGAGCCGGGTCATCCGCACCGAGCCCGGGTCGGCCTCGTGCAGCTCCTCCAGGAACGTGCTGGCCATGATCTGCCACTTGCCCGGGAAGTCCGGCGCGCGCCAGGACTTCCCCGTGGCGCGGTAGGGCACCTCGCGCGAGCCGCGCGCCCCGCGCCGGACCGGCTCGGCCGACAGGAACCCGCGGTCGACGAGCGTCCGGACGTGGTGCAGGACGGTCGCGGGGTTCCTGCCGAGGCGCTCGGCGATCTCCCGGTTGGTCCACGCCTCGTCGAGGCACAGCCGCAGGATGCGCAGCCGCACCGCGGAGGCCAGGGCACGGGCGTCGGCGTCGCGCTCGGCGTCGCGCTCGGCGTCGTCCACGGCGTCGTCCGCGGTGGTGTCCACCGCGTCGTGCGCGTCGGCGGGCGGCGGCACCAGGGCGTCCTCGGTCACGCCCCCAGTGTAGCCACTGATTGACATATCCCAATCAGTCGCGCCATCCTGGCGGCATGTCCACCCCCGGCCCCCTCGGCCCGGCCGGTCCGCCGCTCGGGACCGGCACCACGCCCGGCGCCGTCGCCGGCCCCGACCCGGCGACGGCCGACGCCGGGCGCCCGCCCCGTCGCCGCTCGCTCGCCCGGCACCCCGACTTCCGCCGGCTCTGGGTCGGCGACGCGTTCGGCCAGCTCGGCGCCCAGCTCACCGGCATCGCGCTGCCCGTGCTCGCCGTGCGCGACCTCGGCGCGTCCGAGATGCAGATGGGCCTGCTCACCGCCGCCGAGACAGCCGCGTTCCTCGTCATCGGCCTGCCGACCGGGGCCTGGGTCGACCGGATGCGCAAGCGCCGCGTCCTCGTCACGGCCGACCTAGTCCGCGCCGTGGTGCTGGCCGTCGTCGTCGTGCTCGCACTGACCGGGCACGCGTCGATGGCCGTGCTGTACGCGGGCGCGCTCGTGCTGAGCGCGGCGACCGTGTTCTTCGACGTCGCGCACCAGTCCTACGTGCCCGGCCTGGTCGGCCTGGAGCACATCGGCGAGGGCAACGCGAAGCTCCAGGCCACGCAGTCGGTCGCGCAGGTCGCCGCGCCGGCGCTGGGCGGTGCGCTGCTCCGGGTGGTCGCCGCGCCGCTCGTCATCGCGGTGAACGCGGTCACGTACCTGGCGTCGGCGGTCGCGGTGGGGCGGATCCGGAAGGTCGAGACCCTGCCGCCGCCCGAGCACCGCCGCCCGCTCCGGGAGGAGATCGCCGAGGGGCTGCGGTTCGTCGTGCACCAGCCGCTGCTGCGCCGCATCGTCGCGTGCACCGCGATCGGCAACCTGTTCTCCGCGCTGTCCGGTGCGCTGGTCGTGATCTACGCGCTGCGGGTCCTCGGGCTGGACGAGGCCGCGTACGGCACGGTGCTGTCGGCCTCCGCGGTCGGCGGGCTGCTCGGTGCGGTGCTGTCCGACCGGCTCGTGCGGTGGGTCGGCGAGGGCCGGATCATCCCGCTGTCCGCGCTGGCCTTCGTCCCCGGGGCCGCCCTGACCCCGCTCGCCGCCGTGCTGCCGTTCCCGCCGCAGGCCGTGCTCATCGCGGGAGGCGTGCTGTTCGTCAGCGCCGTCGTCGTCTACAACGTCGCCCAGGTGAGCTTCCGGCAGCGGGTGTGCCCGCCCGCGCTGCTCGGCCGGATGAACGCGTCCGTCCGGTTCATCGTCTGGGGCACCACGCCGATCGGCGCCCTGCTCGGCGGCTGGCTCGGGCACGCGTGGGGCGTGGTGCCCGCGCTCTGGGTCGCCGCGGCCGGGACGGGCCTGTCCGCCCTGCCCGTGCTGCTGTCGCCGCTGGTCCGGATGCGCCAGCTGCCCGGCGCTCCCCCGCAGGAGTGACGCCCGTGCGGGGGGCCGGACCCGCCGCGGTCGCCGTCGCGGTCCACAGGTCGGTCGGGCGGGGCGTTCGCCGCCACCCGGATCGCGCGGCCCCGGGGCGTCGGGGCGGCACCGCGACCGGCACGGGCCGCCGCGGGTCCCCGCGGCGCGCGGCCCGACGCGCTCAGAGGTCGTACGCGACGACCACCGGTGCGTGGTCGCTGAACCGCGCGTCGTACGTCGCGGCCCGGTCGATCTCGACCGACCGCACCCGGTCCGCGAGCCCGGGCGTGGCGAGCTGGTAGTCGATCCGCCACCCGGAGTCGTTGTCGAAGGCCTGCCCGCGCCAGGACCACCACGTGTACGGGCCGGGGCCCTCGCCGCCGTGCTCGCGCCCGAGGTCGCGCCAGCCCTGCTCGTCGAACCACACGTCCAGGTACGCCCGCTCCTCGGGCAGGAAGCCCGCCGAGCTGCGGTTGCCCCGCCAGTTCTTGATGTCGACCTCGCGGTGCGCGATGTTGAGGTCGCCCGCCACCACCACGTCGTGCTCGCCGCCCGCGAGCTCCGCGAGGCGCTTGGTCATCACGTCCAGGAAGGCGTACTTCTCGTCCATCTTCGGCGTGCCGGCCTGGCCGGAGTGCACGTAGGCGGCGACCACCGTGAGCACGCCGCCGCGGGCGCCGGGCACCTCGAGGTCCGCCTCGACCCAGCGGCCGGAGTCGGACGGCACCCCGGTGCCGATCCCGATCCGCACCGCCCGCACCGGCAGCCGCGAGGCGATGGCCACGCCCGCGCGCCCCTTGGTCTCGCTGGCCTCGTGCGCCAGGTGCCACTCGTCGGCGGACAGGTGGTCGCCGAGGATCTCGTCGGACGCCCGCACCTCCTGCAGCAGCAGGACGTCGGGCCCCCGGGACCCGATCCACCCGCCCATCCCCCGCCGGAAGGCGGCACGGACCCCGTTCACGTTCACCGTCGCGATCGTCAGCACGCGGCCCATCCAACCCCATGCCACCGACACGCCCCGCCGCGCGTCAGGCCCCGGCCCGGTCCTCGCGCCGCCGCGCCCGCCCGACGAGCGCCTCGACCCCGTCGAGCAGCACCCGCAGGCCCAGATCCTCGTCGCCGCCCTCGCCGACGGGGTCCGGGACGTCGTCGAACCCCCCGGCCGCGAGCGCCGCGACCAGCACCGGGTGCTGCTCGGCGTCGGTCACGGCCCGCAGCAGCGTGCCGAAGTCGAGCAGCGCGGGGTGCAGCCGGACGGCGTCCCCCGTGCCGGCGCCCCCGCCCGCCCCGCGACCTCCCCTGCCCCTGCCCCGGCCCCGGCCGCGCGACGGGCCGCCG
>DAMBCY010000264.1:0-5735 GCA_032056255.1 Cellulomonas sp.
CCTGCTGTGCGGGTGCGTGGTGATGGTGGCCGCGCTCGCGATGCGCAGCGGGCTCCCGTGGTGGCTGGCAGCCGTGGCCGCGCTCGCGGTCGGCGCCCTGGTCGGCACGATCAACGGCGCGCTGATCCACTACCTGAGGCTGCCACCGTTCATCGTGACGTTCGCGGCCTTCGGCGTCGCGGCCAGCATCCCGCTGATCCTCACCGGGGCGAGCTCGGTGAACGTGGCGGACCCGATGTTCGCGATCATCGGCCGCGGGTCGCTGTTCGGCATCCCGATGCCGGTGGTCCTGGTCGCGGTGTTCGCGGTGGTGCTGACGGTGCTGCTGCGCCTGACGTCGACCGGCGTGCACATCTACGCGGTCGGCGGCAACGCCGAGACGTCCCGGCTGTCCGGCATCCCGATCGGCCGGGTCACCATGCTGGTCTACGCGCTGTCCGGGCTGTGCGCCGGCATGGGCGGCCTGATCGTCACCTCACGCCTCATGGTCGGCTACCCGTCGGCCGGCTCGGGCAACGAGCTGTTCTACTCGATCGCGGCCGCGGTCGTCGGCGGCGTCAGCCTGTTCGGCGGCATCGGCTCGCTGCCCGGCGCGCTGCTCGGCGCGGTGCTCATCGCGACCGTCTCCAACGGCATGAACGTCGTCGGCGTGCAGTCCTACTGGCAGCCGCTCGTCATCGGCCTGATCATCCTCGGCGGCGTCATCCTCGACACCTACCGCCGGCAGTCCTCGCTGTCCGCCCTGCTGCGCCGCGTGGTCGGCGGACGCGGGCCGGGCGGGACCGCCGCGCCCGCCGACGCCCCGGCCGCCCTCGCCGCCGCCGGCAGCACCCCGCCCGCGGCCGCGGGCACCCCCGACCCCCGCTGACTCCCCACCCGCACTCACACCCTCAGGAGAAGAGCAATGAAGCTGCGCATCCCCCTCCTCGCGGCCGGCACGTGCGCCGTCGCCCTCGCGCTGGGCGCCTGCGGCGCCGTGGACACCGGCGCCGGCACCTCCGGCGGCGGCTCCACCGACGGCGCCACGGAGGCGTCGGGCGAGATCCCGCGCCCCGCGGCCTGCGACGAGGACACCCCGTACATCGCGGTGGCCCTGCCGAACCTCACCAACCCGTACTACGTCGCGATGAAGCAGGGCTTCGAGGACGCCGGCGCGGCCGACGGCTTCGAGGTCGAGGTGCAGATCGCCGACGACGACGACGCCAACCAGCTCGCGCAGGTGCAGTCCATGCTGCAGAAGCAGCCGTGCGCGCTCGCGCTGAACGCGGTCAAGTCCGAGCCGGGCGCCGCGATCGTCAAGGCGGCCAACGACGCCGGGGTCCCGGTGTTCACGGTGAACGTGGGCGTGGACCCGGAGTCGCTGGCGTCCCAGGGCGCCACCATCGTGCAGTACCTCGGCGCCGACAACACCGCGGGCGGCTCCCAGACCGCCGAGCAGGTCCTCGCCGACCTCGGGGCGGACGCGGACCTGACGATCGGGTTCGTCACCGAGCCCGACGAGACCCCGACCCAGCAGCGCGACCAGGGCTTCGAGGACACCATCGCGTCCAACCCGAACGCCCAGGTCGTCGCCCGGGTCGACGGCAACGTCAAGCCCGACGACTCGCTGCGGGCCACCACCGAGATGCTGTCCGGCAACCCGGACATCGACGTCATCTTCGCCTCCACCGGCCCGGCGGCCTACGGCGCGCTGCAGGCGCTCGGCTCCTCCAGCACGGTCAAGGTCTACGGCTTCTGCGCCGCGGAGCAGACCCTCACGGAGCAGTACCCGGCCTGCGTCGCCCAGGAGCCGAACGTCTACGGCACCGAGGTCGTCGAGCAGATCCGCGGCTGGGTGGACGGCGGCACGCCGGAGCCCGAGATCCTCAAGCCGCTCAAGCTGTTCACGGTCGGCGAGACGCCCGGCCCGGGGGAGGTCGGCTGACATGACCACCACGTCGACCGGGTCGCCGGCAGGGCTGAGCGTCCGGGGGATCATCAAGCGGTACTCGGGTGTGGCGGTGCTGCACGGCGTCTCGGTCGACGTGCAGCCCGGCGACGTCGTCGGGCTGGTCGGGCACAACGGCGCGGGGAAGTCCACGCTGCTGCGCACCATCTCCGGGGCGACCACCCCGGACGAGGGCGAGATCGCGGTCGGCGGGCACGTCGCGACGATCGACAGCCCGGCGGCCGCGATCGCCGCGGGCATCGCGACCGTCTACCAGGAGCTCTCGCTGCTGCCGAACCTGACGGTGGCGCAGAACGTCTACCTCGGCGACGAGCGGACCCGCGCCGGGCTGCTGCGCCGCGAGGAGATGCGGGCCGGCGCCCGGGCGCTGGTGGAGTCGTTCGGCATCGACGTCGACGTCACGCGCAAGCTCGGCGACTACCCGGTCGCCACCCGGCAGATGCTCGAGATCGCCGTCGCCACCCACCGGGACGCCCGGTTCCTGCTGCTGGACGAGCCCACCACCAGCCTCGAGGGCGGCCAGGTCGAGCGGCTGCTGGAGGTCGTGCGGTCCCTGGCCGCCGACCGGGGGCTGGGCATCGTGTTCGTCGACCACAAGCTCGACGAGCTCTACGCCGTGTGCAACCGGGTCGTCGCCCTCGTCGACGGGCGGGTGCGGATCGACGCGCGCGTCGACCGGGTCAGCCGGCACGACGTCGTCGCGGCCATCGCGGGTGACGAGGCCGCGGAGATGGACGAGCGGCTGCGCGCCGGCGCCGCCCCGGCCGAGGCCCTCGCACCGGCGGAGCACGCGGAGACGCCGGCCGCGCCCACGGCCGACGCGCGCCGGTGGTTCCCGGACGCCGCACCCGGACCGCGGCTCGAGATCCGGGACCTGCGCGCCCCCGGCGTCGCCGGGGTCTCGCTGACCGCCGAGCCCGGCCGGGTGCTCGGGCTGTACGGCCTGGTCGGCGCCGGCCGCACCGAGGTGCTGCGCGCCCTGGTCGGTCTCGCGCCGGTCACCGGCGGCACGATCACGCTCGACGGCCGGCCGTACCGCCCCGGCACCCCTGCGCGGGCGCAGCGGGCGGGCGTCGTGTACGTCACCGAGGAGCGCAAGAGCGACGGCATCGTCCCGGCGCTCGACTCGCCGACCAACGTCGTCCTGCCCGTCCTGGACCGGTACCGCCGCGCCGGCCTGCTCGACCGCCGCCGCATGGTCCGGGAGGCCGACGACCTGCTCGGCCAGCTGCGGGTGCGCGGCGACCGGCGCGGGCCGGTCGTGAGCCTCTCCGGCGGCAACCAGCAGAAGGTGCTGCTCGCGCGGGCGATCGCGCAGCGGCCGCGGGTCCTGCTGCTCGACGAGCCGACCAAGGGCGTCGACCTGGGCGTGAAGGCCGAGATCCACCGGATCGTCCGCTCGCTCGCGCACGACGCCGGCCTCACGGTGCTGCTGGTCTCCTCCGAGGAGGAGGAGATCTGCGAGGTGGCCGACGACATCGTCGTCGTGTCCCAGGGGCGCAGCACCGGCGAGCAGGTCCCCGCCGACCACCGCACCCCGCAGGCGCTGCGGCACGCCGCCTGGGCCGCCGCGTGACGACCCCCGCCCACCCGTCCGCCCGACCCGGGACCCGTCCAGCAGAAGAGAGCACCACCATGAGCACGCCCGCCACGACCGCGGCCCTCGACGCCGCACGCGAGATCGTGCGTCGCGAGGGGCGCGGGGTCGCCGACGTCGCCGACCAGATCGACGAGACGTTCGTCGAGGCCGTCGAGCTGGTCCGCCGGGTCACCGGCAAGGTCTTCGTCACCGGGTCGGGCACGTCCGGCGCGGTGGCCCGCCGCATGGCGCACCTGCTCGCGGTCTGCGGCACGCCCGCGCTGTTCCTGCCGGGGATGGACGCGCTGCACGGCACGATGGGTGCCGTGGTCTCCGGCGATCTGCTCATCACCATCTCGCGCGGCGGGGAGTCCGACGAGCTCAACGACCTGTCGCACCGCGTGCAGCAGCGCGGCGTGCCGGTGATCGCGCTCACCGCCGTCCCCGGCTCCTCGCTCGGCCGGCTCGCCGACCTGACCGTCACCATCGACGCCGGCCCCGACGTCGACCCGGGCGGGCTGATCGCCATGGGCTCGACCCTCGCGACCGCGGTGTGGGGCGACGCGCTCGCGGCCGTGCTCATGCAGATCCGCGGGTACGGCTGGGACGAGGTCATGTTCACGCACCCGGCGGGAGCCGTGGGCCGCCGCGAGGCGCTGCCGGACGCGCTGCCCGCGCTCGCGGGCACCGAGGACCTCCCGGACGCGGGTCGCTGATGGGCGTCGTCGCCGGCGTCGACTCCTCGACGCAGTCCTGCACCGTCGAGCTGCGTGACGCCGCCGACGGCCGGCTGCTCGGCTCCGGGCGCAGCCCGCACCCGCCGACGACCCCGCCGGTGAGCGAGCAGGATCCCGCGGACTGGTGGGAGGCGCTCGGGCTCGCGCTCGGGCAGGCTCTCGCGAGCGCGGGTCTCGCTGCCGGCGACGTGGACGCGATCAGCATCGCGGCGCAGTGCCACAGCCCGGTGCTGCTGGACACCCGCGACCGGGTGCTCCGCCGCGCGAAGCTGTGGAACGACACCACCTCGAGCCCGCAGGCGACCCGGCTGGTGCACGAGCTCGGTGCCGCCGGGTGGGCCGACGCGGTCGGGTCGGTGCCCACCGCGGCGTTCACCATCGGCAAGCTCGCCTGGATCGCCGAGCACGAGCCGGCCGTCCTCGACGACGTCGCCCGGGTGCTGCTCCCGCACGACCACCTCATCCACCGGCTCACCGGCCGGGCCGTCACCGACCGGTCCGAGGCGTCCGGCACCGGGTACTACGCGGCGCACACCGGTGCCTACCTGCCCGAGCACCTGCGGCGCTGGGTCCGCGCCGACCTCGCGTGGGAGGAGATGCTGCCCGAGGTGCTCGGCCCGTCCGAGGCCGCCGGGCGCGCGTCGACCGCCGACGCCCGCGCGCTGGGCCTGCGACCCGACGTCCTCGTCGGCGCCGGTGCCGGGGACCAGCACGCCGGCGCGCTCGGCATCGGGCTCGGCCCGGACCAGGTGCTGTACAGCCTCGGCACCTCGGGGGTCGTCATGACCACCTCGCCCGTCCCCGTGCACGACGCCTCCGCCTGGGTGGACGGCGTCGCGGACGCCGCGGGCGGCTGGCTCCCGCTGATGTGCAGCCTGAACTGCGCGAAGGTCACCGACATCGTCGCCCGGCTGCTCGGCGTCGAGCACGACGAGCTCGCACGCCTCGCGCTGGCCGCACCCCGGCGGCCCGACCGGATGGTCCTGGCCGCGTTCCTGGACGGCGAGCGCACGCCCGACCGGCCCGCCGCGCGCGGGGTGCTCGCCGGGCTGCGGTCCGACGCGACCCGGGAGGAGCTCGCGCTGGCCGCGTTCGAGGGCGTCGTCCTCGGCCTGGTGCGCGGGCACCGGGCGATCCAGGCCGCGGGGGCGAGCGCCGACGGCGCCGTCGTCGTCACCGGGGGCGGCGCCCGGTCGGCCGCCTACCGGCAGGTGCTCGCCGACGCCCTCGGCCGCCCGGTCGAGACCCGGGACGTCGCCGAGGCCACCGCACGAGGTGCGGCCGTCCAGGCGGCGGCCGTGCTCGCCGGTGTCGACGTGCGGGACGTGCGCGACGCCTGGACCCCCGCCGTCACCGGCGTCGTCGAGCCCCGCGAGCCGGTGGACGAGGACGTCCGGCGCCGGTACGAGACCCTGGCCGACCGGCCCCAGCCCGACGAGACCGACGGAGTGTGACGATGGAGCTCTACCTG
>DAMBCY010000265.1:0-5716 GCA_032056255.1 Cellulomonas sp.
GTCCGGCTGCACGACGGCCGCGATCACGGGGACCGCGGGTGCGTCGAGCGGCGCCTCGACGACCCTCGTCCTGTCCGGGGTGCCGAGCGCCTGCCGGGGCAGCACCGCGCGGCTGCGGGTCTACGCCACGGACGGCACCGCCCTCGCGGGCGCCGACACCTCGGTCACGCTCGCGGCGGCGGACAGCACCACCGTGACCGTGCCGTCGTACCCCGTGTCCCGCGCCGCGGGCGTCGCGTTGACGATCGGCACGTGGGGGGTCCCGGTCACCTGGGTCGTCCCGGCCGGCGGCAGCACCGGCGGCCCGGTCACGCCCGGCCCCGGCACGACCGTCGGCACGCTGCGGTGGACGCTGGTGAGCGAGTCCGGCAGCCAGGCCTGCGTGGTCGTCCCGGTCTCGGGCACGGCGGGCACCCCGTGGCAGATCGACCTGCACCTGGACCAGCGGCCGTTCAACGGCGTCACGACGTCCGCCGGGTTCTCCGTCTCGGACCCGAACCAGGCGAGGCTGGCGAGCGCGACCCCGGTGGACGGCGTCCTGTCCGTCGTCGGGAAGCCCGGCTGGGAGACCCTCGGGGCGGGGCAGACGCTCACGGTCGGCGTCTGCAGCTGGACCCTGCCGTACCCCGCGTACGACCCGGCGCTGACCTACACGCAGACCGTGGGCGCCCCCACCGGCGAGCGCTGGACGGCCTGCCTCCCGGTGACCCTGTCGGTCAGCGGCACCCCGCAGTTCTACGCGGGGTGGCGGACCGACGTCGACATCACCCCCGTGCTCGAGCACATCCGCGCGCGCAGCGGCACCCCGGACGTCGCGTCCCTCTACGTCCAGAACACCGGGGACATCGAGATCGTCCCGCAGGGCGGCACGGTCTACCGGGTGCAGCCGAGGTCCGGCTGGGGGGTGCGCGGCATCCGCGACGACACCCCCCGCACGTTCACCCTCTGCCTGCGCGGCACCTGAACGCCGGTCCCCCGGAGGAGTGGTCCTCGCTCCGGATGCTCACACCCCCTCCGTGACCGACGATGAGCCCGCCGGGTCGACGGATCGACCCGGGCAGGTCCACGGAGGGGGCGCCGATGGCGCACGAGCACGGCCGCGCGCGCCGGGCAGCAGGGGTGACCCTGGCCTGGCTGGGCTGCGCGGGCCTCGCGCTGTCGATGGCCCGCGCCTGGGCGGGGGACGCCGAGGACGTGCACGGTGCGGGCTCGTGCGTGGTCAGCGCCATCGAGGTCGGGTACGACGTGGACTACGACGCGGCGATCGGCGGCTACGCCGTCGCGAGCGCGTCGCTCACCGGCGTCCCCGACGGCTGCGCCGGCCGCGAGGTGGCCGTGACGCTGCGCGGGGCCGGGGACCAGGCGCTCGCCGAGGGGCGGGCCGCCGTGTCCACGCCGAGCACCGTGGTGGCGATCACCGGCACGGCGGTCCCGGTCGAGCAGATGGTCGGCGTCTCGCTCGCGATGGTCGCCGACGGCGACCGCTGAGCGGTCCTAGAGCTCCGTCAGCACCGGCAGCTTGGCCTCCCGGGTGGCCCCGGACGAGGTGCGCCGCAGCCGTCGGGTCGCCCAGGGGTACGCGTACAGCCGCAGCCAGCGCGCGTCCAGCCGGGCCTGCTCGGCGAGCGGCAGCCGCGGCAGGGGCGCGAGCGGCTCGTCCCACCTCGGGTCGTCCGGCGCCAGGCCGAGCGCGGCCAGGGCGCCCTGCGCGACGCGCGCGTGCCCCTCGGTGGTGAGGTGGATCCGGTCCGGCGCCCACATCCGCCAGTCGTGCAGGTGCCGCATGCCCCACAGGTCCAGCACGTAGGCCCCGCGCCGGCGGGCGATCGACCACACGTGGGCGTTGAACACCCCGACCCGGGAGCGGGTCGCCTGCACCAGCGGGGACCCGGCCGAGTCGAAGCCCGTGCCGAGCAGCACGTCCGCGCCCGTGGCCCGGATCCGGGCCACGGCCTCGTCGAGGTTGCGGGCCAGCCGGTCCACGTCGACCGTCGGGCGCAGCACGTCGTTGCCGCCGCCGACCAGGCTCACCAGGTCGGGTCGCATCTCGAGCGCGCGCGGCACCTGGTCGGTGAGGATCGGCCGCAGCAGGCGGCCGCGCACCGCGAGGTTCGCGTAGCGCAGCGGCGCGGCTCCGGCGGTCCGCCGCCGGTCGGACAGCAGGCCGGCCAGGACGTCGGCCCAGCCGCGGACCGGACCGTCCTCGCTCTCGACCCCGTCCCACAGCCCCTCGGTGAACGAGTCGCCCACGGCGACGTACCGGGTCCAGCGCGGGACCGTCCCCGTCCCGGGCGGGGCGTCGCCGGCGTGCGGGGGCTGGGGGAGGGCCGTCGGGGCGGGCACGCGGCCGGCGACCGGGTTCTCGTGCGTGGTCACCCTCGCAGTCTGCCCCCGCGCGGCCGTCCGTGCTGCCGGATCGCTCAGGGCAGGGTCCAGTCGACCGGGGGCGCGCCCTGCTCGGCGAGCAGCGCGTTGACCCGGGAGAACGGGCGGGAGCCGAAGAACCCGCGGCTCGCGGACAGCGGGCTCGGGTGCGCGCTCGCGACCACCGGGACGTCGCCGAGGGCCGGTCGCAGGGACTGGGCGTCGCGGCCCCACAGCACGGCGACCAGCGGGCCGCCCCGCTGGACGAGCGCCTCGATCGCGCGCTGCGTGACGGCTTCCCAGCCCTGCCGGCGGTGCGACGCGGGCTCGCCGGGCCGGACGGTCAGCACCCGGTTCAGCAGCATGACGCCCCGGTCCGCCCAGGGGGACAGGTCGCCGCTGCCGGGCGCGGGCACCCCCAGGTCGGCCTGGAGCTCGGTGAAGATGTTCGCGAGCGACCGCGGCACGGGGCGGACGTCCGGCTGCACCGAGAACGACAGGCCCATCGGGTGCCCGGGCGTCGGGTAGGGGTCCTGGCCGACGACCAGCACCCGCACGTCCGCGAGCGGCCGCGTGAACGCGCGCAGGATGTCCGGGCCGGCCGGCAGGTAGGTGCGGCCGGCCGCGACCTCGGCGCGCAGGAACGCGCCCGCGGCGTGCACCTGCGGCTCGACGTCCGCGAGCGCGCGGGCCCAGTCGGCGGCGACGAGGTCGGCAAGGGGGTGGGGGTCCACGGACCCGAGGGTAGCGGGGCCGGGAATGACAGCCGTGTGATTCCCGCCGTACGATGATCGGGCCCGCGCGGCCGGCGGGGCACGGACGGGGACGGCAGTCACGGGCAGGCACGGGCAGGCAGAGCACGGCCACGGACGGGCACGAGGAGGCACGGATGGACGCGACGGCGGAGACGCTGCGGGACGCCCCGGGCCGGCCCGCGCTCGTGGCGGTCGACGCGCCGGCACCCGGGGCCGCCGACGAGCTGTCCGAGCGGGACCGGCAGGTCCTCGCCTTCGAGCGCCAGTGGTGGAAGTACGCCGGTGCCAAGGAGCAGGCCGTCCGCGAGCTGTTCGACATGTCGGCGACCCGGTACTACCAGGTGCTCAACGCGCTGATCGACTCGCCCGCCGCGCTCGCGCACGACCCGATGCTGGTCAAGCGGCTGCGCCGCATGCGGTCCACCCGCCAGCGCGCCCGCTCCGCCCGCCGCCTCGGCGCCGACGCCTGACGCGCCCGGTCCGGTCGATCAGCCGCGCCCGGTCCGGTCGATCAGCCGCGCCCGGTAGCCTGTCCGCCGTGACCAAGGGCAATTCCCGGTTCCCGGAGGACGAGTTCGACACCGAGCCGGTGCAGGACGCACCCATCGGCGTGCACCGCGCACCGCGCACCTGGTGGAGCACGTGGTGGCCCTTCGTCGCCGTCCTCGTCGCTGTCCCCGCGGTCACCGTCGCCCTGGTCCTGTGGGCCTCGTCCTGGGACGGGAAGATCCCCGGTCTCGGCACGTCGGACGAGCCCGCGGCCTCCGCCCCCGTGTCGAGCGACCCGGCCGCGACCGAGGGCACGACCGAGCCGGCGCCGGACGACTCGCCGGCCACCGAGGAGCCCCCCGCCACGGAGGAGCCCCCGCCCGCGCCCGACCTGGCCGCGGCCGTCAGCGTGCTCAACGCCGCGAACATCAGGGGCCTGGCCGGGGGCGCCGCCGAGCAGCTCGAGGCCGCCGGGTTCACCGCCGTGACGGCCGGCAACGGCAGCGCCGGCGCCACCACGGCGTCGACCGTGTTCTACGCGGACGCCGACCTCGCCGTCACCGCCCAGCAGGTCGCGTCGACGCTCGGGATCGCGACCGTGGTGGAGTCCGCGGAGGACGCGGGCGACGCCATCACCGTCCTCCTCCTGAGCGACTTCGCGGGCTGACCTCCCGCCGGCCTCTTCCCCCGTCCGGACCACGCGGCTACGCTCGGCGCGTCGCGGTGCCCGCCCCTGGCCCGCCGGCCGGCCGGCTCGGGGGACCACGGGGACCGCGGACGCCCCGTCACGTCGTCACCAGGAGCACCGCATGCCGCAGGGAACCGTCAAGTGGTTCAACGCCGAGAAGGGCTTCGGGTTCATCACCCCGGCCGACGGCGGCCAGGACCTGTTCGTCCACTTCAGCGCGATCCAGTCGAGCGGCTACCGCAGCCTCGACGAGGGTCAGCCGGTGGAGTTCGAGGTCGGTCAGGGCACCAAGGGCCCGCAGGCGGAGCAGGTCCGCCCGCTCTGAGCACGTGCGGGTCGTCGGCGCGCCGGCCTCAGCGGTCCAGCGCGTCGACGGCGAGCACGACGTTCGCCGCGGTCCACGCGAGCGGGGCCACCGCCGCCGGTGACCCGTCCGCGAGCACCTTCTCCGGCAGGGCGCCCAGCACCGTGCGGTGCGCGTCCAGCCAGTCCAGCCGGGCGCGCGCCTCGTCCGGCCGGTCGTTCGCGGCCGCCACCAGGGCGTAGAGGGACGTCTGCGGCGTCCAGGAGATGCCGTCCTGCTTCCAGCCCGCCCCGGGCGCCACGCCCCCGGCGGGTCGCGACATCGCGTCCGCGGACGCCTCCCACGCGTCGAGCGCGCCCGTGAGCGCCTCCGGCTGGAACGGCGGGAGCGCGAACGCGACCGCCGCGTCCGGCAGCGCGCCCGCCGCGCTCGCGTACCGGCCGTACGCGGGCTCCGCGCCGAACTCCCGCTCGACGGCCGCGCGCGAACGGTCCGCGGCGTCGCGGGCCGCCTCCGCCGCGTCCGCCTCGCCCAGCAGCGCGAGCAGGCCGGGTGCCGCCGCCAGCCCGGCCAGCAGCGGCGCGGCCGTGCCGAGCGTCAGCTCGTCCTCCGCGACCTCCCAGTAGTCGGGCGACGCCGGGGGCAGCCCGTCGCCCGACGTGAGGGCCACCGCGCGCGCCGCGGAGCGCTCCACGAGGCCGCGCAGCCCCGCGGCCGCGGCGGTCCGGTCGGCCGGTGGCACGGCGTCCAGCACCTGCGCCGTCGCCCAGAGCGCCCAGCCCGTGCCGTCGGTCTGCGGCGCACGGTCGTCGGGGACGCCGGAGCCGTCCGGCAGGTAGCGGGCCTCGAACGACCCGTCCGCGCCCTGCACCCGGTCGAGGAAGGCCAGCACCTCGAGCGCGTCGTCCACGTGCCCCGTGCGCGCCAGCGCCACCGCGACGGACGCCGCGTCCCGGGGCCAGACGTACCGCCAGCGCTCCGTCCACGCCGCGACCGTCGCCCCGTCGTCGAGCAGCAGGGTGCGCAGGTCCAGCAGGGCGTCGGTGACCATGTCGGCGTAGGGGCCGTCCGCGCCGGGCACCGTGCCCGCCGCGAGCCAGGCGCGCTGCTCGGCGG